>NZ_JAKFCQ010000211.1:0-23479 GCF_036676585.1 Robertmurraya sp. | reverse complement strand
GAGATTTCCCATAGCGCAAGCTAGTAAGATCCCTGAAAGATGATCAGGTTGATAGGTCAGAGGTGGAAGCGCGGCGACGTGTGGAGCTGACTGATACTAATCGATCGAGGACTTAACCAAATTAAGATAAAAGGTATTTCTTCTTCTTCAAAATATTATCTAGTTTTGAGAGAATGGTTAAAAATTTCTCTTGAAAAATTGCGGAAAACTATTATAATAAAATAGTGTCGCATAAATAGTCTGGTGGCGATAGCGAAAAGGTCACACCCGTTCCCATACCGAACACGGAAGTTAAGCTTTTCAGCGCCGATGGTAGTTGAGGGTTTCCCTCTGTGAGAGTAGGACGTCGCCAGGCGGTAACATTTATACTTTAATTATTCCACAGTAGCTCAGTTGGTAGAGCATTCGGCTGTTAACCGAACGGTCGCAGGTTCGAGTCCTGCCTGTGGAGCCATTAGGAGAGCTGTCCGAGTGGCCGAAGGAGCACGATTGGAAATCGTGTAGGCGGGCAAAACCTGTCTCAAGGGTTCAAATCCCTTGCTCTCCGCCATAATTATTATACTGGCCCCTTGGTCAAGCGGTTAAGACACCGCCCTTTCACGGCGGTAACACGGGTTCGAATCCCGTAGGGGTCACCAAGTTTTTCCACGAAGTGAAAATAACATTCCATTTTGGAGGATTAGCTCAGCTGGGAGAGCACCTGCCTTACAAGCAGGGGGTCGGCGGTTCGATCCCGTCATCCTCCACCAAAACTTTTTTCACGGAAGTGAAAAATAGTTGTCCATATTCACGGAAGTGAAACAATATTATTGTCGCGGGGTGGAGCAGTCTGGTAGCTCGTCGGGCTCATAACCCGAAGGTCGCAGGTTCAAATCCTGTCCCCGCAATTAAGTTACTTCAAGGAAACTTGAAAAACTTTGGTCCCGTGGTGTAGCGGTTAACATGCCTGCCTGTCACGCAGGAGATCGCCGGTTCGATCCCGGTCGGGACCGCCATTAATAATTGGCTCAGTAGCTCAGTCGGTAGAGCAAAGGACTGAAAATCCTTGTGTCGGCGGTTCGATTCCGTCCTGAGCCACCACTATTCATGAACAATCTCGTTGTATCTGAATATATTAAATTCATATGGAGGGGTAGCGAAGTGGCTAAACGCGGCGGACTGTAAATCCGCTCCCTTGGGTTCGGCGGTTCGAATCCGTCCCCCTCCACCATTTTAGGGGTATAGTTTAAAGGTAGAACGAAGGTCTCCAAAACCTTTGGTGTGGGTTCGATTCCTACTACCCCTGCCAACTTTTAATTATGGCGGTTGTGGCGAAGTGGTTAACGCATCGGATTGTGGTTCCGACATTCGTGGGTTCGATTCCCATCAGTCGCCCCATTATATATAAAATTATTTATTGGGCTATAGCCAAGCGGTAAGGCAACGGACTTTGACTCCGTCATGCGTTGGTTCGAATCCAGCTAGCCCAGCCATTTGCGGAAGTAGTTCAGTGGTAGAATACAACCTTGCCAAGGTTGGGGTCGCGGGTTCGAATCCCGTCTTCCGCTCCAAGTTTTGGCGGCATAGCCAAGTGGTAAGGCAGAGGTCTGCAAAACCTTTACCACCGGTTCGAATCCGGTTGCCGCCTCCAATTTTTCAACTATGAATACAATATATTTAACTAAGATACGCCGGGGTGGCGGAACTGGCAGACGCACAGGACTTAAAATCCTGCGGTAGGTGACTACCGTACCGGTTCGATTCCGGTCCTCGGCACCAAGGATTTTTACGAAAGTAAAATATCCAATGCTTTTTGCAAAGCAAAATAGCTGTTCTTACAATTGAATTATGCCGGTGTGGCGGAATTGGCAGACGCGCACGACTCAAAATCGTGTTCCTCTGGAGTGTCGGTTCGACCCCGACCACCGGTATCTAAAAAGATAAAATCCTCACAAATCTTGTTGTAAATAAGATTTGTGAGGATTTTTTTGTTTAAAACATCCCGTTTTCATTAGGGGAATCCTCTGGTATAGGTTGACCTATATCCCACATTTCAACGATGCGGCTATTATGGAAACGAAAAATATGTACAACAGCTCCTCCATGATCATCTGGATTCTGCCTTACATGGGAGTGAACTGCCACTGTATCCCCTTCTTGAATAGCAAGTTTGACTTCTAGTATCTTGTTGGGGTTCTGAGCTGCATTCTCTGCCATCGCGAGCTTAAGTGAATCTACATCGCCTCGGAAATAGGGATTGTGGTGACAAAAGTCAGGTTCTATGTATCTCTCATATGCTTCACGGACTTTCCCAGAGGCTACGAGCTGGAGAAAAGATATTGCCTTTTCTTTAAGTGAGTGGGTTGGTATAGATTGCTGTTCCATACTCAAATTCAAACATCCTTTCTGTTTGGAATTAATAGAATTTTAAGGGATATATAAGTTTAAGTCAATTTGGGATTATATTGCAAACATAAAAAGCTCTTACCAACCGGTAAGAGCTCATTTTATGTATTAGAGGTTTCTTCGATAGGAAAGGAAAGGGTAATTCTTGTGCCTTTCATCGGTTTGCTATTCACATGCACAGTGCCTCTCATGCTTTCGACGATACGATATACGACCATCATTCCTAAACCAGTCCCCTTGTTGCCTTTTAATGAAAAGAACGGCTCACCTAATCTTGCGACTTGTTCTGATGTCATACCAATACCAGTGTCTGTAATACTTAGGTGGACACCATTCTCATCCTCTTTCGTGAACAAAAATAATATACCCCCAGACTTCATAGCATCGATACCATTTTTCGAGATATTCAGCAGTATTTGCTGGAATTTATGTGGATCACCAGTTATCGGGTGGTTATGTAAAAAAGCTGTTTCGATCGTTATTCCTTGTTTGTTTGCAAGTGGACGAATGATTTCAACACACTTTTGAATCTCTTGCTCCAATTCGAGTGGCAATTCCACTTCAGGATGTGGTCTGGCAAAGGTTAGATATTCATTAATAATCTCCGATGCACGATCTGCTTCGGCAATAGCAAGAGAAGTATAGGTTTTACAATCCTCAGGCGTATCCGAATGTTCATGTACTAATTGTAAAAATCCTCTCACAACCGTTAATGGATTTCGTACTTCATGACTAATACTAGCAGCTAAATGGCTGACCGTTTCCATTTTTTCAAACTTAATCGATTCCATTTGCAAAAGATGAAAGGTTCGAAGTACTTCACACAAGTAACAAACAAAAAATGTAGAAGCTGTTAGGACCATTACATAGATGAAATAAGAAAAGGTCTGATCAAAATCAAATAAAATAGATGGAATTAAAAACCCTATCACTGAATATAAAAAAGATAGAAAAGTAAAAAGAAGTAGTCGGTTATAAAGAGGCTTTTTTAATAAATTTGGATACATATAAATCATAACAACTGTGTAGATAACTGCAAGAATAGTGGTAACCAAAATACCGTTTCCACCAAAGGGGAGTCGGATTAGGATCATTACGCTTGCCAAACCTAATATAACGGGTCTGCCACCGTAGATACATCCAAGTAGAAAAGGGATGAAGCGCAAGTCATAAACAAAGCCTTCATCAACTTTAACAGACAAAAGAATACTAACAATCATTAAGAGGGAAGACATAAGGAAGAGGTGCAGCTTGCCAAATCGATAGGTATATATATTGTGTTTGGCTAGGATTAATAAGTTGAGTAGCAAAATGGATAGAAGAATAAACAATAAATTAATCAGTAGACCTTGAAAAAGCTCACTCATCCCTGTGCCCCTCCTAGCGTGATATATGCTATTTCTTATTTTATGAGAATGTACATTTTTTAACAAGAACAATAGGGAAAAATACACTTTGAAAAAAAGTTCGACAAAATACTTGATTTTTTTCAGGAATCTTTGTATTATATAAAAGTACCAAATATGAATCACATATTTGCGGGTGTAGTTTAATGGTAAAACCTCAGCCTTCCAAGCTGATGTCGTGAGTTCGATTCTCATCACCCGCTCCATACATATAAGCAACGCAGTATGCCGTTTATAAAAACGATGTACTGCGTTTTTTAATTCCCCCGTTCTTATAGTAAACAGGGGATTTTGATAATCTAAAACTATTTTTGATTTAGTATACTTTCCTCTAAAACCTCATTTTTATCTCCGTATACCTTTGTAATATGAGATTCTCCCCATGCACACAGCGAATCCAAAATCGATTGAAGACTTTTTCCATACTCACTGAGTTCATATTCCACTTTAGGAGGAACCTGATTGTAACTAATTCGGTTGATGACTCCATCTTCCTCTAACTCACGTAATTGCTGTGTTAACATTTTTTGAGTAATATTTGGCATTAATCGCTTTAGTTCATTTGTTCGCTTTTTTCCATGTGTAAGGTGGCATAGAATGACGCATTTCCATTTCCCCCCAATCACCTCTAATGTGGCTTCAACACCTATGTTGTACCTCTTTTTCTCCACTTTTTATTCTCCTTTCTATAGGCACTAAAAAGTACCTACCTTACTAAAAGGTATCTATATCACTTAAAAGTGCGTTCTTCCCTAATTGAACTCTATGAATCATAATAACATTTGTTGATGAAATACACCAAGGAATCATTCAACGGAAATAAATAGGAGGAAAACAAATGAATATAGATAGAAAGAGAAGTATATTTGCTTTATTAGCTTTAGCAATTAGTGCTTTTGCGATTGGGACAACCGAATTTATTAGTGTTGGGTTGCTTCCTCTCATTGCAAAGGATTTACAAATATCTGTTACAATGGCTGGCCTAACAGTCTCTTTATATGCACTAGGAGTCACGGTAGGTGCCCCAATTTTAACTTCGATTACTTCGAGTATGTCGAAAAAGAAGCTACTACTTTGGATTATGCTGGTTTTTATAATCGGGAATAGTCTAGCAGCTTCAGCAACATCAATAGGTGTTTTACTTGCAGCAAGAGTATTATCAGCATTTTCCCATGGTGTATTTATGTCAATTGGCTCTACGATTGCAGCGAGCCTAGTTCCAGAAAACCGTCGTGCTAGTGCTATTTCTATTATGTTTACAGGGCTAACGGTTGCAACAATTACCGGAGTTCCTATCGGCACCTTTATTGGTCAACAGGTCGGTTGGCGATCAGCATTTGTTGCTATTGTTATTGTCGGAATAATAGCCTTAATTGCAAATAGCATCCTCGTTCCGGCCGAACTACCCAAAGGGAACAAAACAACATTCCGTGAACAGTTAAACTTAGTAAGAAATGGACGTTTGTTACTAATGTTCATTGTTACGGCATTAGGATATGGAGGGACATTCGTAGTATTTACGTATTTAACTCCATTGCTTCAAAGTATTACAGGTATTAAAGAGGAATTAGTTGCTGTCGTTTTACTCGTATATGGCATTGCCATTGCACTTGGAAATGTCATAGGTGGTCGACTAGCAAATCATAAGCCGCTCAAGTCTTTATTTTATATGTTTCTTATTCAGGCAGTGATTCTCCTCATATTAAGCTTTACTGCACCGTTCAAAGTGGTGGGTATACTAACAATTTTATTCATGGGGCTCTTTGCCTTTATGAACGTTCCCGGCCTTCAAGTATATGTCGTAATGCTTGCAGAACGCTTCGTCCCTGGGGCAGTAGATGTTGCATCAGCTATAAACATTGCTGCTTTTAATGCAGGGATAGCCGTTGGTTCTTATGTTGGCGGAATAATAACCGAACAGATGGGATTGATTCATACCGCATGGATTGGTTCGTTAATGGTATTTGGAGCTGTCATTTTAACAGGTGTAAGCCTAATTCTTGAAAAAAAAGATCTAATGGAGGGCTAATAGATGATTAATAAACATTTACAAGAAACGACTACTTTAAATAATGGGGTAAACATGCCTTGGTTTGGACTTGGTGTTTTTAAAGTAGAAGACGGGCCAGAATTGGTTCATGCAATAAAAACAGCTATACGTCATGGGTATAGAAGTATTGATACAGCTTCGATTTATGGAAATGAAGCTGGTGTTGGAGAGGGCATCCGAGAAGGAATGAAAGAAGGAGGGATCACTAGAGAGGATTTATTTATTACCTCAAAAGTATGGAATTCGGATTTAGGCTATGAATCTACTATTTTGGCGTATGAAGAAAGTTTAAAGAAACTAGGTTTAGAATACTTGGATTTATACTTGATTCATTGGCCGGTGGAAGGAAAATATAAAGAGGCTTGGAGGGCACTTGAAACAATTTATAATGAAGGCAAAGTAAAAGCAATTGGAGTAAGTAATTTTCAAATTCACCATTTAGAAGAGTTACTGAACGTTGCTAGTGTTATTCCTGTGATTAATCAAGTCGAATACCACCCTCGATTAACGCAAGTGGAGCTAAAAGCATTTTGCCAGCAGCATCATATTCAACTTGAAGCCTGGTCTCCATTAATGCAAGGAGAGTTGTTAGACCACCCTGTTCTAAAGGAAATTGCAAAAACATATGGGAAGACCGTTGCACAAGTTATCTTGAAGTGGGATCTTCAAAACGGTGTTGTGACGATTCCAAAATCAACAAAAACACATCGAATCATTGAAAATGCGTCACTATTTGATTTTGTTCTTTCAGAAGAAGATATGAAGAGGATCAATGAATTAAATCAAAATAAAAGAGTCGGTCCAGACCCTGATAATTTTGACTTCTAAAAGACAGCTCCCCTGTTAATCACAGGGGAGTAAAATTACTGTTTAATTACCAATCACTCGACATTCCCCAACCCCACCATGAATTTGTGTAAACATGTTCATAACGGATTGTGTCAAAAGTTGTCCTTCATCTACTGTTATAGAAGGACGTAAATAAATCAGGTGTAGTGCATCTCTAGTTGCTTCCGTGACAGCAGATCTGACAGAATCAACATAAGGACTGCCAAACCCGCCTTTTTCATCGGAGGAAATGATTAACTGATGAAGGGAATTACTACGCCCATTAAGACCCTCGTATACTTCTTCTTCCGTTCCCATTCTAATGATAATGTCTCCACTAAGCTGACTAAGGTCATAGATACCTAAAGGAATCTCATACTTTAATGAGAGGAAGTTATTTAAATCTGTGGCACTGTTAATACTTTGTATGTAATTTTGTTTTTTGACACGTCTGTATAAAGCTTCAGCTGAATGACGATAGCGATTAGGGTCCTTACCGGTTTTCTTGAAAATAGACCTCCATTCACTAATTCCCTTAAGGTCAGATAGTTGCTTTTCTTCTAAGTCGAAAAATAATGATTCTTGAAAAAGCTGTAGTCTACCTTTAAGCATTTGTGGGGAGGATCCAACCTCAATGTCTTTATAAGTTATGACGCCGATTTTAAAACCTGGGACAAGTGACATAAGCTCAGGAGAAATCGTTATTTCCAAACTTTCCACCTCCAAAAAGTGTTTAAAATAGTTTATCATAGAATGCAGTGATTTCGTATTTGTAAGTATGGAATGAGGTGAATGACGCTTGAATTATCATCAATTAAAAATAGATATCATTGAATATAGCAAAACGATCGGAATTGATAAAATTGGATTTGCATCAGCATCGACGTTCTCTGAGTTAAGAAACCGCCTTGTAAGGCAACAAGAGTTAGAGTATCAGTCGGGTTTTGAAGAGCCAGATATTAATAAAAGAGTCGATCCATCTCTACTTTTACCAGAGGCTGCTTCCATAATCTCTATTGCACTTGCCTATCCATCTAAAATGAAGACGAGAGTGGAAAGCAAAAAAGGAGAGAGAAGAGGCATATTCTGTCGAGCTTCTTGGGGATCGGATTATCATACAGTACTTCGTGATCGGTTAAAAAAACTCGAGGACTACATCCAATCGAGAGTTCCAGAAGCCCTTGTAAAATCAATGGTGGATACGGGAGAGCTTGCTGATAGAGCCGTAGCAGAACGTGCAGGGATTGGCTGGAGTGGGAAGAATTGTGCTATTATTACTCCAGAGTTTGGCTCCTACGTATACTTAGGGGAAATGATTACGAATCTCCCGCTTGAACCAGATCAGCCGATTGAAAATGGGTGTGGAGATTGCAATAAATGTGTAGATGCTTGTCCAACAGGAGCACTTGTCCAAGGAGGGCAACTAAATTCGCACAAATGCATTGCCTTTTTAACACAAACGAAAGGGTTTCTGCCAGACGAGTTTCGAGGAAAGATTGGAAATAGATTATACGGTTGTGACACATGTCAAACGGTCTGTCCTGAAAATAAAGGAAAGGATTTTCATTTTCATGAAGAAATGGAACCTGATCCAGAGATTACAAAACCCCTTTTACGCCCTTTACTTTTCATGAGTAATCGGGAATTCAAAGAAAAATTCGGACATGTATCGGGATCTTGGCGTGGGAAAAAGCCGATTCAACGAAATGCCATCATCGCACTTGCTCATTATAAGGATGAGACAGCTGTTGAGGATTTAATCCAAGTCATGAAAAAGGATCCAAGACCAGTGTTAAGAGGAACAGCTGCTTGGGCACTAGGGAAAATTGGTGGAACAACAGCAGTGGATGCACTAGTCACTGCAAAGCAAAAAGAAGAGGACCAAGAGGTTCTTGACGAAATAAATAAAGGATTATCATTCATTCAGTGAGAGTACTTCGTTACTCTCATTTTTTTTTCAACTTCTTCATATGTTGTACTTGAAGGGAGTGAAAAAGGTGAGAAAACAGCTTCAAGTGTTACTCGAGAAAAGGGTCAAGCAATGTGTAACCAAAACACGAGATATTAACGAGGAATGTGAGAAAATAAAGATGAAGAAACAAGGGCTAGCAGAGAGAGAAGGAGAAATTGTTAAAGCCAAAGCTAGCGGCAAAATAAAGAACATAGAGCATGTAGCAAACATCGCTCACGTTTATTACCAGGTTCACTTTCAGTACCTGATTAACCATAAAGGAACATTATATATAGAGGAAGAAATAGAGGAAAGAAAAGCAGAGTTTTATAAAGGAACATTGGTTGATGATGAGGAACTCTCCCCAGATTTTACTGTAGAAAAAGCAGAAACAAGTATTAATGAGGTATTTGATGAACGACTGAGCTTTGAATACGACCGTTTAAATGCTGTGAAATATGCGGAAACATGGTGGAACAGTTATAATCCGCGCTTTAGTAAGTTTACGAACGACTGTACGAACTATATATCCCAATGTCTTCGCGCTGGAGGGGCACCGATGACGGGGTATCCTAACCGATCAAAGGGCTGGTGGATGCAAAATAATAGTTGGACGTATAGCTGGACAGTTGCCCACTCTTTCCGGTGGTATTTGCCGAATGCTAGGCTAGGATTGCGGGCAGTTGAAGTGAATCGACCAGAAGAATTGAAGTTAGGTGATATTATTTGTTATGACTTCGAGGGGGATGGGAGATTTAATCATACGACGATTGTAACAGCAAAGGATGCAGACGGAATGCCGCTCGTAAACGCACATACAACGAATAGTAGAAAAAGATATTGGGCGTATAAAGATTCAACGGCATATACACCAAATATCAAATATATCTTTTTGCAAATTAATGACGATGTATGAGCTTTGGCTCTGAGTAAAGAGTAATGGTATAATATCCTCTGACAGTTAACTATAGAGGTGACACCATGCCAAACCATATCGTACTATTTCAACCACAAATCCCTTCTAATACAGGGAACATCGCTCGTACATGTGCTGCAACAGATACAACACTACATTTGATTCGACCGCTTGGTTTTTCAACAGACGATAAACAATTAAAGCGTGCGGGATTAGATTATTGGGATGCGGTAACAATCCATTACTATGATTCATTAGAAGAATTTTATGAAAAGAATGCAGGCGGGGAATTTTTCTACTTAACGAAATTTGGAAAGAAAAACTATACATCCTTTGATTATAGTGATTCAGAAAAAGAATATTATTTCATCTTCGGTCGTGAAACAACTGGATTGCCACAAGAGGTGAGAGAGAAAAACCTTGATCGAGCGTTAAGAATTCCTATGAATGATGAGCATGTACGTTCATTGAATTTATCAAACACGGCAGCTATTTTAGTGTATGAGGCATTAAGACAGCAAAACTATCTACACCTAACATAAAGGGACCGTTCTATTATAGAACGGCCTTTTTAAAAGGAGGAAAACAAGTGAATACAGTCATTGAAACGATATTAAATCATCGGTCAATCAGGAGCTTTGAGGACAAGCCATTAACTCGTGAACAGATTGAGATCATCGTTGAAAGTGCTCAGGCAGCATCTACTTCTAGTTACATACAGGCATACAGCATCATTGGTGTAACCGATCGTGAGAAAAAGAAAAAGTTAGCAGAGCTTGCAGGAAATCAAACCTATGTGGAGGAAAATGGACATTTTTTTGTTTTCTGTGCGGACTTATACCGTCATGAATACATTGGAAAAATGGAAGGAAAGGATGTAATTGCTTCCATTGAAAGCACAGAAAAATTTATGGTAGCTCTGATTGATGCATCATTAGCTGCTCAAAATGCAAGTTTAGCAGCAGAATCTTTAGGTCTAGGAATTTGTTATATTGGCGGCATAAGAAATAATCTAGAAGAAGTAGGAAGATTACTGAATATACCTGAGCGGGTGATTCCGTTATTTGGTTTAGCAATCGGTTATCCTAAAAAAGTAACAGATAAGAAACCACGGTTGCCACTTTCACATGTGTATCATGAAGAGCAATACAATATCGCAAATTATGAACAGGAACTCACAAGCTATAATAACGTAATTTCTAGCTACTATAAGGAAAGAACGGGTGGAAAGCGTACTGACACGTGGACTGGGCAAATGGCCAATATGCTTGAGAAGAAATCAAGAATGTATATGAAGAATTATGTAGAAGGGCAAAAATTAAATAAACAATAAGAAAAAAGCTGCCATAGAAATCGGCAGCTTTTTCTTACTTATTTACACCTGGCTTATCATCGTATCCTGCAGTAAAAATTGCAGCTAGAAATGCAACCATAACACCTAAAATAAGAAGCAATCCCATGTATGTAGCCTCCTCTGCAAAAGATTACGTTTACATATAGGCTTATTATAGCCTATTTCAAACATAGTGTGAATAATTGAAGAGATATTTTTTAGCCAAGTTCCTAAAGAGTTTCTAAAAAAGGACAATATTACTCTCCCTCATTAGGCATGTTCATTTGTACGGGTGCATAGATTATATTAATCGTCTCTGATCATTCAAACAGGGGAGGTCCATATGGATATCTTAAAAAAGATCGAATTGTTTAGACAAGAAGAGGAAAAGTTAAAGTGGGAAGGTACATTTGCAGAGTATTTAGAAATTGTGAAGGAAAGTCCATGGGTAGCACAGTCGGCACATTCTCGCGTTTATAATATGATCAAAGATGCTGGAATTGAAAAAGACGGGACGAGTAAAAAATATGAATTTTTCAGTAACCAGTTATTTGGTTTAGAGGAGTCGTTAGAGAGATTAGTCGAGGAATATTTTCACCCGTCTGCCAAACGTTTAGATGTTAGAAAGAGAATTCTTTTGCTTATGGGACCAGTTAGTGGAGGGAAATCCACTTTAGTTACAATGCTAAAGCGTGGATTAGAGGCATATTCGCATTCAGAACGAGGCGCTGTTTTTGCGATTAAAGGCTGTCCGATGCACGAAGATCCATTACATCTCATTCCGCACCATTTAAGAAAAGATTTTTACGATGAATATGGTATTCGAATTGAAGGGAATTTGTCTCCTTTAAATACGATGAGAGTGGAACAGGAGTATGGCGGAAGAATTGAGGATGTCATTGTTGAGCGTATTTTCTTCTCTGAAGATAAGCGTGTGGGGATTGGAACATTCAGTCCATCCGATCCAAAATCACAGGATATTGCTGATTTAACAGGTAGTATCGACTTTTCAACCATTGCTGAATATGGATCAGAATCTGATCCGAGAGCTTATCGATTTGATGGAGAATTAAATAAAGCCAATCGAGGAATGATGGAGTTCCAGGAGATGTTAAAATGTGATGAGAAATTCTTATGGCACTTACTTTCTCTCACACAAGAAGGGAATTTCAAAGCCGGTCGCTTTGCACTCATTTCAGCAGATGAGTTAATTGTGGCTCATACGAATGAAACGGAGTATCGCTCGTTTATTTCAAATAAGAAAAACGAAGCATTACACTCACGTATTATCGTTATGCCTGTTCCATATAACTTAAAAGTAAGTCAGGAAGAGAAAATTTACGCAAAAATGATTGGTGAAAGTGATGTATCACATGTTCACATAGCCCCACATACTTTACGAGTTGCTGCCATGTTCACCATCCTAACTCGATTAAAGGAACCGAAAAAAGGTGACATTGATTTAGTGAAGAAAATGCGTCTTTACGATGGAGAGAATGTCGAAGGCTTCTCAAGCGCTGATGTAGATGAGTTGAAGAAGGAATATGCGGATGAGGGAATGAGTGGAATTGACCCTCGTTACGTAATCAATCGTATTTCTTCTACAATTATTAGAAAAGAAATGTCTTCTATTAATGCACTAGATGTTCTTCGTTCTTTAAAAGAGGGCTTAGATCAACATGCATCAATTACTCCAGAGTTAAAAGAGAAGTATTTAAATTATATTTCGCTTGCTCGTAAGGAGTATGATGACATTGCGAAAAAAGAAGTCCAAAAAGCATTTGTATACTCGTATGAAGAGTCTGCAAAAACGCTTATGGACAATTACTTGGATAATGTAGAGGCATACTGTAATAAGGCGAAGCTCCGCGATATACTAACTGGTGAAGAAATCAATCCGGATGAGAAACTTATGCGTTCCATTGAAGAGCAGATTGGTATTTCTGAAAATGCGAAAAAAGCATTTCGAGAAGAAATCTTAATTCGTATCTCAGCCTATGCAAGAAAGGGCAAGCGTTTTGACTACAATTCTCACGATCGTCTACGTGAAGCGATTCAGAAGAAGCTGTTTGCTGACTTAAAGGATGTTGTGAAAATTACAACCTCCACAAAGACACCAGATGAGCAACAGCTGAAAAAGGTTAATGAAGTAGTAGCAAGATTAATTGATGAGCACGGCTATAATTCTACCTCTGCAAACGAACTGCTTCGTTATGTTGGTAGCCTGTTAAACCGATAATAAAAGGAGGGCTGGCTAGAGTGCCAGTCCTTTTTTATGTTTACCGCTTGTCCATCTCGGGTAAAGAGTATCGAGGTGATAATCATGAAAACAAATCAAAAGGCCAAAAACGTTGTTGCTCAGAACAGTTCCATGGCTGAGGATATGAAAGAAATGAAGAACCTTGGAAAAGAAATAGAACAAATGAAAACGAATGAAGAGCTTAAAAAAGAGAATAAAATTCCGGATCCACAGCAGGAAACGAAATTAGACCAAACGAACGAAACAAAAGAAAAGATAGAAAAAGTAAAAAGTAAGCATCGTTTATTAGATGCAAAATTTTAAAGCATGCGGCTGATTCGCATGCTTTTTTCACATTTTGTACATTGACTACATCAATTATATTTTATAAAATTAAATTGTTCAAAATTAAAATTACACCAATAATTATGAGGTGAAGCATGAATTTTCTATTAGAAAAGCCTTATTCAGAAGATGAAGATTTTCAACAAATCATTCATGGGAAAAAGAGTTTAGTTGTTTTTGTCCGTCATCCTGGCTGACCTGTATGCAGAGAATTTCTCACGCAGTTGCGTGAGCATTATAGCCAATTGACTTCAAAAGGTGCACATGTAATTGTTATTACACCGTCAGGCAGAGCCTTGCTCGAACCGTTTATTGATGCATTCGGTCCGTTTCAATTTGATATATATGGTGACCCTACGAGATCGCTGTATAAAAGCATGGGACATGAGTCCATGCAGAAGTGGAAGCTTCTAATGAAAGCTGGGAAAGCTTTTGTAACAGGTGGATCTAAAGCGTTTATTCCCGATGAAGAAAATCAAAAGAAAGTCGTAAAAGAAGCATTAAAAACGCAGGACATCTATATTCAGGGAGGATCTTGGATTTTTAATGAAAACGGAGAAGTAGTATGGAAACATATAGATTCCTCTCCAGAAGACCATGCGTCAATTGATAGAATCCTTCAAGAACTATTGAGCTAGTTAAAAGACTAGCTCTTTTCTTTTCCTAATTAAAGACAAACATATTTTCTTTTCCAAAATAATATTAATATTAGTAAGTTTTACCATTAGGGAGTCAGGAGAGTTAATCATATAATCCGTCAGATCATCTTACAGTGAATTTTTAGGATGATGAGCGCCTCTAATGTACTTGAATAGCAATAAATAGGCTTGTCCATCACTATGGGCAAATGTCTCATTGTCAAAATTATTTGTAAATTATTGCGTCCTCTTGCATATGATAGAGTAATCAACGTTTCCCACTCAATTTTACACTCGGGATATTGTATGAGCGTTTTGTGAAAATGGTGACAAAAAATTAGGAGGGTTAAAACTATGGCAGATGTAAATAACCATCAATTTGTGATTTCGCAAGAAGACTGGTCCCTCCACCGAAAAGGCTATGACGACCAACAGAGGCATCAGGAGAAGGTTCAGGAAGCGATCCGTAACAATTTACCAGACCTAGTATCAGAGGAAAATATTGTTATGTCGAATGGTCGAGAAGTGGTGAAAATCCCGATCCGCTCACTGGATGAATACAAAATTCGTTATAATTATGATAAAAACAAACATGTAGGCCAAGGAGATGGAGAAAGCCAAATTGGTGATGTCGTAGCGAGAGATGGATCCGCAAATCAAAAGGGACCTGGAAAAGGGCAAGGAGCAGGAGATCAGGCGGGAGAAGACTATTTTGAAGCAGAAGTGTCTTTAATGGACATTGAGGAAGCACTGTTTAAGGAGTTGGAACTGCCTAATTTAAAAAAGAAGGAAAAGTCCGAAAACGTTGTAGAGGATATTGAATTTAATGATATCCGAAAAACGGGTTTGATGGGGAACATTGATAAGAAAAGAACGATGATGACCGCTTATAAGCGAAATGCAATGACAGGCAAGGCCAGCTTTCATCCTATTTATAGAGAAGATTTGAAATTTAAAACTTGGAATGAGATTATTAAGCCAGATTCCAAGGCAGTTGTGCTAGCAATGATGGATACAAGTGGTTCAATGGGTCTTTGGGAAAAGTATATGGCTCGAAGCTTTTTCTTCTGGATGACAAGATTTTTACGAACAAAGTACGAAACAGTAGAAATCGAGTTTATTGCTCATCATACCGAGGCAAAGGTTGTTTCTGAAGAGGACTTCTTTTCTAAAGGAGAAAGCGGAGGAACGATTTGTTCATCTGCTTACCGTAAATCATTAGAACTTATTGAAACAAAATACGATCCTGCAAAATTTAATATCTATCCATTCCATTTCTCAGATGGAGATAACTTAACCTCTGATAACGCACGTTGTGTGAAGTTGGTAGAGGAATTAATGAAAGTGTCCAATATGTTTGGATACGGAGAAGTAAATCAATATAACCGCCACTCGACCCTAATGTCCGCGTATAAAAACATCAAACATGAAGACTTCAGATACTATATCCTCAAACAGAAATCCGATGTGTTCCATGCAATGAAAAGCTTCTTCAAGAAAGAAGAAAATAAACAATTTGCTTAAAACCAGCCATGAGGCTGGTTTTTTATTTAGCGACAAATACTAAAAATGGGTATTCGTATAAGCTATTTCCATTTGAACAAAATATCAAAGGAGGTTGTTCATTAGATTTTATTTTAGATAGAAAGAAGGGATCCTTATTAAGTACGAGCAATTAGCCAAAGACATTATTGAAAATGTTGGAGGAAAAGAAAATGTTAATAGTGTAGTGCATTGTATTACACGATTGCGCTTTAAGCTAAAAGACGAGGGGAAAGCAAATACCGATGCGTTAAAGAATATGGAAGGCGTCATAACCGTGATGAAAAGCGGTGGGCAGTATCAAGTGGTCATTGGAAACCATGTGCCCGATGTATATAAAACGGTTGTTGAGATAGGAGGGTTCCAAAATCAATCTCCTGTGGAAGAAGATGGGGGAGGAGAAAAAGGGGGGGTATTTGCCCGTTTCATTGATATAATCGCGAGCATCTTTACACCAATCCTTGGAGTGTTAGCTGCAACTGGGATGATTAAAGGATTTAATGCTCTTTTTGTTTCTTTCGGATGGATTGACGCTACTTCAGGTACCTATCAAATATTAAATGCAATTGGAGATTCCTTGTTTTATTACTTCCCTATCTTTTTAGGATACACGGCAATTAAGAAGTTTGGTGGAAGCACATTTATTGGGATGGCTATTGGTGCCTCGTTAGTTTATCCGACTTTAACTACCCTTACAGGGGGAGAGCCATTATTTACTTTATTTACAGGATCAATGTTTCAATCACCTGTTTTTATTACCTTCCTTGGTGTTCCTGTTATATTAATGAGTTATGCTTCCTCTGTTATTCCGATTATATTAGCGGCATGGTTTGGTTCAATGGTCGAGAAAGGGTTAAGAAAGGTTATTCCAGATGTAGTAAAAGCATTCCTAGTTCCATTCTTTACATTATTAATTGTTGTTCCAATCACATTTATCGTAATTGGACCAGTCGCTACTTGGGCAGGGAATTTATTAGGACAGGCTACTTTATTTATCTATAATTTAAGTCCAATCCTTGCTGGTATTTTTGTAGGTGGCTTATGGCAAGTATTTGTTATTTTTGGGCTTCACTGGGGACTTGTTCCTATCGCTATTAACAATCTGACTACACTGGGTTCAGACCCAGTACTAGCAACTACCTTTGCCGCTTCCTTTGCCCAAATTGGAGCAGTTTTAGGTGTATGGTTAAAAACAAAACAGCAAAAGTTAAAATCTTTAAGTATTCCCGCCTTTATTTCAGGTATATTCGGCGTAACGGAACCAGCTATTTATGGTATCACCTTGCCTTTGAAGAAACCTTTCATTATTAGCTGTATCGCAGCTGCCGTTGGTGGAGGAATCATAGGAGCAACTGGTGTTAAGCTTTATATGATTGGTGGTTTGGGCATCTTTGGGATTCCATCTCACATTAATCCTGAGGGTGGAGCCGCCATTGCTATTTGGGGATTAATTATCTCTATTGTTGTTGCCTTTGCGCTAGGTTTTATCTTAACTTATTTATTTGGCTTAGGAAAAGGGCAAGATTCGGATAGTAGAAATTCAACATCTAATCAAAATAATGCACAAACAGGTACTTCGCAACAAGCGTTATCTCAAACGGAACATGTGAAGATTTTTAGTCCACTTAATGGAGAAGTGCTGCCGCTTTCTAACATAAAAGATGCAGCCTTTGCTTCTGGAGCTCTTGGAGATGGTGTGGCAATTGAACCATCAGAAGGAAGGTTAGTTGCCCCGGTTTCCGGAAGAGTAACGGCCTTATTCCCTACCAATCACGCTATTGGTATTACTACAGATGAAGGAGTAGAACTATTGATTCATATTGGCATGGATACCGTTGAACTTGGAGGGAAATATTTCACATCTCATGTATCAATGGATTCCCATGTGGAAAAAGGGCAACTATTAATTGAGTTTGATATTCAAAGTATTAAAGCAGAGGGCTTAAGTGTGACTACACCTATAGTAGTAACTAACCATGCGGGGTTCACGTTAGTGAAAAACAATCAAACACAAATCAAATCAGAGGATCCATTAATCGAGCTTAACCGTAAGTGATGAAATAATAAATTATTTGAGGTGAATATATTGAATGTAAAGAAAACTAAGTTTCCAGATGGATTTTTATGGGGTGGTGCTGTCGCTGCTAACCAACTAGAAGGGGCATACCAAGCTGATGGAAAAGGACTATCAACAGCTGATGTGTCTCCAAAAGGGATCATGTTCCCACCAGATTTCTCCATGAAGGACTTTAATCTTTATCATGAAGGAATTGACTTTTATCACAAGTATAAGGAAGATATTGCTTTATTTGCTGAAATGGGATTTAAGGCGTTTCGTTTTTCGATTGCTTGGACCCGTATTTTTCCTAATGGGGACGAAACAGAGCCAAATGAAAAAGGGCTTCAATTTTACGATCAGATGATCGACGAATTGTTAAAGTATAATATTGAACCCGTAATAACGATATCACATTATGAGATGCCTCTTAGCCTTGTGAAAAATTATGGTGGATGGAAAAACAGAAAATTAATTGGGTTTTATGAGAATTTCGCTCGAACCTTATTTACCCGTTTTAAAGGTAGAGTAAGGTATTACATGACTTTTAATGAAATCAATGTTCTTTTTCATGCCCCTTTCACTGGTGGAGGATTATTATTTGAAAATGGTGAGAGGAATGAGCAGGATCTTTATCAATCTGCACATCATCAATTTGTGGCAAGTGCATTAGCTGTGAAAATTGGTCACGAGATTGATCCAACTGCTCAAATTGGCTGTATGATTGCTTCTATGCTTACGTACCCATACAGTCCAAAGCCGGAGGATATGTTTGCTGCTTTATCTCAGGATAGAAAAACATTGGTTTTCTCTGATGTACAATCAAGAGGGTATTACCCTACCTATATGATGAATGATCTAGAGGAAAAGGGAATTACTATTCAAATGGAGCAAGGGGACCTTGAACTCCTCCAAGAGAATACAGTAGATTATATCGGATTCAGCTATTACATGTCTTTCGTAGCAAGTACCGCTCCTGAACATCAAAATGAGAAAACAGCAGGTAACTTAATGGCGGGCGTGAAAAATCCATATTTACAATCTTCCGAGTGGGGATGGCAAATTGATCCTGTAGGCCTTCGGACCGTTTGTAACCAATTATATGATCGCTATCAAAAGCCTCTGTTTATTGTTGAGAACGGTCTTGGTGCTGTGGACAGGCTTGAGGAGGATGGGACGGTTAACGATGACTATCGAATTGACTATCTGAAGGCACATATTCAAGAAATGAAAAAAGCAATTGGTGATGGAGTCGAAATTATGGGCTATACCTCTTGGGGGCCAATTGATTTAGTTAGTGCGTCAACAGCAGAGCTGAAAAAACGTTATGGATTTATTTATGTCGACCGAGACAGCGAAGGAAAGGGCTCAAACAAACGATATAAAAAGAAAAGCTTTGATTGGTATAAAAAAGTTATTGATAGCAATGGAGAAGACTTATAGACGAAAAAGAAAGGAAAGCTCGTTAACAGGAGCTTTCCTTTTGACATTATTTCACTAAACCTAATGATTTCAAACCATTAAAAATACCTGACTTGTCAACACCTGTTGTAACATGCTTCGCGTATGAAAAAAGCTCCGGATTTCCACTTCCCATAGCAAAACCTTCACCTACATTCGAGAGCATTTCTTTATCATTCATCCCATCTCCAAATGCAATTGCCTGTTCTTTTTGAAAGCCAAGATGTTCAATCACAGCATTGACAGCTACTCCTTTGTTTACATGGTCACGGATGACATCGTAACAGGTGGTGAAACCTGGAACATTCACCTTTGCATAGTGTATGCCTTCAATTGAATGATAAGGTACATCGCCATCTTCGTCAGATGTAATGATTGTAATTCCGAGTACTTCTTTTTGAATGGATTGATGATAATGGTCGTTCTTTCTCAAATGAAAGGCTTTTTGAAAATCCTTTACTCTCTTAGCTTCTTGGTCAAGGAAATAGTTCTTATTATGAGTGTAAATAACAAGATCATGTTCATATTTTTCAGCAATACGTAAAAAGGAATTCACATCTTCTATTTGCATATTTTCTTTAAAGATTTCTTTGCCTTTGTAAAATGCATAGGCACCATTATAGGCTATGTATGATTGGATGTTTAATTCTTCACCAAGATCAGTTATTTCATGAAGTGGCCTTCCTGTTGCTAGAATCACTTCAATGTCTTGATCCTTCAACTGGCAGATGGCCTTCTTTGTTGAATCCTCAATGGAGTCATCTGGTCGTAAAATAGTTCCGTCAATGTCTAGAAAAACAACTCTGTATTCCGTCATTTAGTAAGCTCCTTATGATTAGACTTCTTCATGTTTTGAGTATCTTACATTATAGCAAAGTACCGCGTCAAAGGGGAAAAAGAACAAAATAATTAATCATGCTCGACAAAAATCATCAAAAACCAACAAGATCATCCGATATAAATAGTAAGTCTTGTTTGACTTTTAGGAGGAACAGCTTATGCCTTATCACTTAATTCTCGATGGAGTAATGGTAGTAGCATATTTTTTTATTGCAGCCCAATTAAGTAAAAACATTCTTACACTAAATTCTCCGATTCCTCAAAAAATGATTGCTGGTGGGTTGGCAGGTGCATTTTCTCTCCTCCTATGGATGTTTGTACCTGGAGCGCAGGAAGTGGACTTATCTTTCTATCATCTACCTATTCTTATCATTGGATTATTCGGTGGAGGAGTAGCATTAATCGGTGCGATGACCATTGTTTTTTGGGGATTGTCTGTAAAATTAGGAGGGGCAATTATCGTTGAGCCCTCAGTCTATTTTTTAGTAGGAATGTGGTTCTTACTTTCTATTCTTAATAGAAAGATTGATAATATATGGAACAGGTGGGTTTATTCCATTACATTAGTAACCATTTTAAGCTACTTCTTCGATTATTATAGATATGCAAATCAGGATTCAACACCCTTTTGGGCTTTTGCCATGCTAAGTGCATTAACAGGTACTTTTACCATGTACTTAATCTTACATGTGCATCGATCAAGAGTTGCATATACTGAGCTTGAGAGGAAGAATCAAAAACTTTCCGAACAGCATGATGAAATCCTACTTAAACAGAGTGAACTTTCACTAACAAAACAAAAATTTCAAACCGTAGTAGAAAGTGTTAGAGAGGTTATTTTCCAAACGAATCGGGAGGGAAAGATTGTTTTCCTAAATGCTGCATGGGAGGAGTTAACCTTATATAAGGTTGAGGATAGTTTAAACAAACACTATCTTTATTATGTTGTTCCAGAGGAAAGAACAAGGAACAGCAAAAAAATCAGTAAGTTGATAGATGAAAAACAAGCGCGGACACGTTTAGAAATTAAATTTTACACCAAAAAGCATGACGTACTTTGGATGGAGCTGAACATTTCATTTTCCTATGACAGTGATGGGAACTTATTAGGTACATTTGGAACAATGACAGATATTACAGAACGCCATAAATCAGAACAAATACTGAGCAAAACTCTAAAGGAATTAGAAGATATTAAATTTGCTATGGATGAATCTGTTGTTGTAATGGTTACCGATCCAACGGGAGTTATCTTAATGGTTAATGATTTATTTTGTAGCATTTCAGGTTATACAAAGGAAGAGCTTATAGGAAAACCACAGCAGCTTCTAAACTCTGGTTATCATCAACAGAGTTTTTATAAAACGATGTGGGAAACGGTGAACAGAAAAGAAGTTTGGCGTGGAGAGTTATGCAATAAATCAAAATATGGAAGTTATTATTGGGTTGATTCCGTAATTGTTCCTCTATTGAGTGAGGAAGGAGAAGTCCACCAATTTGTCACGATACAAAGTAATATAACGAAGCGTAAGTTGGCGGAACAGAAACTGGTTGAGGCCAATGACTTATTGCTAAAGCTATCTTCTGTTGATGGATTGACAGGGATAAATAATCGTCGTTCATTTGATGAGCGCCTTGCTTTTGAGTGGGATAAAGGATGTAGGGCACAAACATCATCTCCGTTGTCTGCCATTTTATTAGATGTTGACCACTTTAAGCTTTTTAATGATCATTACGGTCATCAACAAGGGGATGACTGCTTGAAAAAGGTTGCCAGGTTGATGGTTCGTGAATTGCCACGGACAACGGACTTTGGTGCAAGATATGGCGGAGAAGAATTTGTTATATTACTTCCCGATACTGGATTATTAGAGGCAACCACTATTGCTGAAGAGATTAGAAAAGGAATTCTCTCTTTACAAATCGAGCATGAAAAATCTAAGGTGTCTCCAATGATTACTGCTAGTCTGGGTGTTGCATCCATCATACCTTCAGAAGACGCTTCGGCAAAACAACTGTTAGAGTATGCCGATAAAGCACTTTATATTGCCAAGAGAAATGGCAGGAACCGAGTAGAGTCTTATAAAGATGAAGAAATACGCACGGTTGACGTTAGTGAAAGAATAATGGAAGCGGTCATAGTAAAAGACCCAGTCCAGGAATATATCAATTTATTGCATTCAAAGGATACTCACACTTGGGAGCATTCTAATCGTGTGGCTCATTATGCTATTTTACTTGCTAAAGAGCTAGGTGTCAGTGAGAAGGAACGGGAAAAGCTCTATTTAACAGCCTTGCTCCATGATATAGGTAAATTAGATATTCCGCAGAGTATTCTTAGGAAGGCTAGTCGACTAACAGAAGAGGAATATACTATTATTAAACAGCATCCCATCTTAGGTGTAGAAAAATTGCAAAGACATGGAGATTTCCCATTTAAAAAAGAAATATTAGAGGGTGTCCTTTATCATCATGAGAGATGGAATGGCTCTGGTTATCCCCATAGACTAAAAGAAAAGGAAATTCCATTGAACGCTCGTTTATTAGGAATCGTTGACTCTTTCTCGGCTATGACAGAAGAACGAGTGTATAAAAAAGGGGTTCCAACTGAAAAAGCACTATTTGAAATTCACAGCCAGATGAATTCACTGTATGACCCAGAGCTTGTTCATGCGTTTTTAAGAGCAATGAAAACAAGTATCCCAGAACAACAAGTAAGGAAAATGTCCGGTTAAATCAAAGCCCTCGTACCATTACGAGGGCTTCAGACTTTAGACAAACTCAATGAATTTTGAGTCTAACTAAAGTCTATTTTCATTTGGATAAAGTTAACGGTACTGGTAGATTTCCACTCCGGTTGGACGCTTTCCGCGGGCGGGGCCGAGCCGCTTCCCTCGCTATGCTCAGTCCAGGGTCTCGACTGTCCCGCTTTTCCCGCAGGAGTCGCCAACCTCCGCTCCAATCTAATAAAGTTTAGTTCATTAATTATTAAATCTAGAGATTACCTACTATGATGATGAGAAATCAATTTAACGAACACGAACAATTAGAAATGTTAGCCATAGACCAGTTAGTCCAGAAGATCGTATAGTACGAAAACTGGAATCTTCTATCGATTTTTCGTTCATCTATTCACTGTTTAAAGATCTCTACTCAGACCTCGGTCGCTCGAATGTTGATCCTGTTGTTTTGTTTAACATGGTCTTTATCCAATACATATTCGTTATACGTTCTATACGTCAAACCATCAAAGAGATTGAAACAAACGTGGGTTATAGTTGGTTTTTAGGAGTTGAATTCTACATAGAATTTCCTCACTGCTCTACCTTTGGCGATGCTTACTTTTACTTCCGTGAATTTGAAGAAGTTGGCTACTTGGATTTGGCAAGGTGCTTGACGATGACTCTAAATGTCATTTCATAATTTTTAAGTCAAGTTTTAAGAGTATACCTGCTGATTGGAGCGGAGGGTGCTTGACTCCTGGGGGAT
>NZ_JAKFCQ010000210.1:0-1500 GCF_036676585.1 Robertmurraya sp. | reverse complement strand
GCCAGCGTTCGTCCTGAGCCAGGATCAAACTCTCCAATAAAGAGTAAGATTAGCTCTTAAAAGTTAAAACTTTGAATTAACGTTGACGTTTGTTGTCTTGTTCAGTTTTCAAGGTTCAATTAAGCACTTGATTATCATACCGCATCTCTTCACCGTTGTCAACTTCTACGAAAAACTTTTTTGAACGTTATTTTCAAGTCGTTGTTGTCGGCTACATGTATTACTATATCATCTTAATTCGCAGAAGTCAACTTCTGTATTCGAATTATTTTTTGAAGAGACTTCAAATTTTTGAAGCCAAAGAATATCTTACATAATTCCTATACATAATACAACAACTTTTTGATAAGAATTACTAAAAGCCATGTACACTCGTACATGGCTTTAGTTACAGAACCGATATTTTAAAACAACCTAACCTAGTGTATCATTAGAAAAAGTATTCTGAATGGCCTTTTCTAACTCTAGTTGCTTCATTCTAGATTTTGCGTATCTTTTTGTTACATTAATATCTTTATGACCTGCTAATTCAGATACTATTTCTAAAGCAACTCCTTTATCAATAAGTCGCTGACAAAAAGTATGCCTTAATTTGTGAGGATTCACTTGATACTTTTTAAGCATATATTGAACCGATCTCTCAGAAAGTCGTTCGTTGGATTTAGAAACAAACAAAGCATCTTCGATACGATTTAATTCTATATGATTTTCCAAATAAGCCCTAGCTTCATCAGATAATGGTATCGCTCTTTCTTCACCAGTAGAGTTATGTTTTACTAACACTAGATTTCTTTCGAAATCAATATCAGACTTATTTAGAGAACATAATTCTGACACTCTAATACCCGTATGAAGTAATAAATAGACAATAGCAATGTTTCTATTATGTCCATCCTTTTTTACTTCACGGACAAGTTGGTCACATTCAAAAGTGGTTAACACTTCAATTTCGTCTTTTTTCTCTACGGGAACCACAGTTATATCAATGATGATATCAGGTTTCTTTAAGAATTTTGCAAAGGTACGAATCGCTCCAAGTATTTTATCAATAGTTACCGGACTTTTCCCCTGCTGCTCTAAAAAGGAAACATATGATTGAACATCCTTTTGTGATATGTCCTCTAAATAAATCGAATATTGTTGGAGCCAGTCTTGATATTTTTGAATTTCACGTTGATATGTTGAGACCGTGCTAGGTGATTTCCCTACTTGTTTAAGCCATTCTGTAAACTTAGCTAGAACATTAGTTTCTTGCAACTATATCACTCCAATCAATCAGACTTGGTATTACTTACATCTTATAGGAAATGACTAAAGAAGTAAACTTCCGCGAAAAAAATTATAAAAAAAGAGAGTAGTCATGTTGACTACTCTCTTTCAGGTGCCTGGCGACGTCCTACTCTCACAGAGGGAAACCCTCAACTACCATTGGCGCTGAAAAGCTTAACTTCCGTGTTCGGTATGGGAACGGGTGTGACCTTTTCGCTATCGCCACCAGAC
>NZ_JAKFCQ010000209.1:0-3445 GCF_036676585.1 Robertmurraya sp. | reverse complement strand
AGGAAATTGTTCAATCCGTTAAGAGGCATGAAGTGGATATTGGTCTAATTGAAGGGCAAACAAACGAAAAAGAACTTTCTGTCCACCCTTTTTTAAAGGACGAGCTTTTTGTTGTATCATCGGCTAAGCATCCTCTTGCATTAATGAATAGAGACATATTCATATCCGATCTTCAAAACCAAGTATGGGTGACACGGGAGGTTGGGTCAGGTACTAGGGAATACTTAAACCATGTGATCCGTTCGAATGGGCTAAAGGTAAAATCCCTACTATCTATCAGCAGCAATCAAGGAATTAAAGAAACTATAAGTAAGGGCATGGGTCTTTCACTTTTATCAAACAGCGTTATCCATAAAGAGGTCAAAAATGGAGAATTAGCCATCATTCGCATTAAAGATTTTCAATTCCCTAGAACGCTGTCGTATGTCTACTCTCCTACTATGAAAACGAAAAAGAACGTGGAGCTATTTATTACGAGCCTTCAAGAGATGTGGCCATACCGTTCTGAGTTGTTATAAGTCAAAATTAATTGAGGTACTAAATGATGATATTTAAGGATAAGCCAACAATTGATTCAAACTACATACAGCAACATCTAGCAAATGAACGTACATACCTAGCATGGATACGAACGAGTATTACGATCATAGGGGTTGGGTTTTTAATAACTAATTTACATTTCTCATTTATATCAAAAAATCAGCTCGGGGATATACTTGCACAAACGATTGGATTAGCTTCTATTTTTGTAGGAATTACCACTATCATTCTTTCAACTATTGGATATTTTAAGAAAGGCCGTGACATCAACAATCAAACTTTCGCTTACCCGAGAGTGATTACTTTATGCCTTTCCATTCTGCTTCTATTAATTTTTTTATTCTTCGGTCTTTATTATGTATTTATTTGGGGATTGGTTTAAATAAAAAAGGCGTCTGTCCTCCAATAAAGAATGGGACAGGCGCCTTTTCTGTTCCTTTAAAAGGTGCTTTCTCTTTTTAAGCTTTCTAGATTACAATATATCCATCCAAATCTTTATCGCTGTTGCTAAAATGAGGAGTGCAAGGACTACTTGGAGAATCTTTGTGTTTACCTTCTTCCCTGCTATCGCCCCTAGTGGTGAGGCAATTAAACTAGCTATGACCATGATTAAAGATGGCCAAAATTCTACTTGCCCCGTTGATATTTTTCCAACAGTCGCACCGATAGAAGAGATAAATGTGATGGCAAGTGAGGATGCAATGGTCATACGAGTTGGAATTTTTAAGACTACAAGCATGATAGGTACTAAAAGAAAAGCTCCAGCCGCTCCGACAATTCCAGACCCTATCCCAACGATAAATGCAAGGACCGCTGCCAACCATGTATTGAATGTCACTTGATCTAATGGAATATCATCTAGACCTTTTTTAGGAATGAACATCATCACAGCTGCAATCAATGCTAAAATACCGTATATGATATTAATTCCACCTTCACTCATGAGCTTTGAACCAAAGCCCCCAATAAAGCTACCAACTAAAATACTTGCTCCCATATAAATAATTAGCTTTTTATTTAAAAAGCCACCCTTTCGGTAAGCCCACACCCCACCGATCGTGGCAAAAAACACCTGAACAGCACTTATTCCTGATACTTCATGAGCACTAAAAGCTGCTAGACCGAATAAAGGTGGAATGTATAAAAGCATCGGATACTTAATGATTGAACCACCAATTCCCAGCATTCCAGAAATATATGAACCTATAAAACCTATTAAAAAGATGGTGATTATAAAACCTAAATCCATCGTTTTTTCCCCCTTTGAAAAAGCAAAAGCGCCTATTATGACGCTTGCTCTCTAAACCATTTTTCAGAAAAAGGGAACCTCATATGGTTCCCTTATAGATCAGCCTTTTTTAATCCAGAACTTTAGTACTTCATTTTCCTCATCGTGTTTGATTAATTCATGACCACCTGATTTTGCCCATGCAGCAAGATCATTTTTTGCCCCTTTATCAGTTGCATGAATTTCTAACACTTGACCGCTTTCTAATTCATTCATTGCTTTCTTTGTTTTAACGATCGGCATGGGACAAGCCAGCCCTTTTGCGTCTAATACTTTATTTGCTTCCATTTCAATTTCCTCCTAGTATTGTTTTATCGAACCGCGCAACGGTTTGGTCCGATTTCCATTTCACGTTGTTGCTCTTCGTCTGGAGTGATTTTCCCCATATTTGTTTCACGGATTTGTTGGTATGCATTTGGTTGTGGTGGCAGGTTTTCCGTTACCACTCTTCTAAATTCATCTTCGTCTGCAATATTTAAACCATGGTTTTTCTCAAATAGTGTCCCTAGCTTTTCTGACACACTTCCATCTTCATTTAACTCATCAATGATCATAAAGTGAGCTGGAAGTACGACTAATTCCTCAGATAATTCTCTGTAACGCTTGTAAAGACTTTCTCTTAAATCTCCTACCCAATCCTGTGCAAGTCCAGCTAAATCTGGTCTTCCAATCGAATCAATGAACAAGATATCTCCTGAAAGCAAGAATTTCTCATCCACAATAAAGGAAGTGGATCCGATTGTGTGTCCTGGTGAATATAATGCATGGATATTGATTTTTACATTACCGATTTCTACATCATTGCCATCTTCTAATGGTTGGTACGTAAAAGTAACTTCCGTTGCATCCTTTGGAGGTAACCAGTACATTGCATTTGTTTTTTCAGCAATTACTCTTCCACCAGAAATATGATCGGCATGAAGGTGAGTATCAAATACATGAGTGATCTTTGCTCCGATTAAGTTGGCAAAATCAAGGTACGTATCTGTCATACGGGTAGAGTCGATGATAGCTGCTTCGCCATTTGAAACGACCATATATGATAAACAGCCTTTTCCGATACGAACGAACTGATATATTTCGCCGCCGTCTTTTAAGTCTCCCACCTTAACTGGTTCTAAGTGTTCACTCCATGCTTTCATTCCGCCTGCTAGATAAGACACACTACGTCCTGCTTCAGAAAGCATGTCAGCTACCATAATAGATGACCCTTCCTTGGCACAAACGACTAATACCTCTTTATCCGTTGGTACTTGATCAAGAATTTCTTCTACCCCATCTAATAGATCAAAGTACGGTACATTTAGATATTCAAAATTTTCGCCTTCAATTTTCCAATCTTGAAATGCCTCTTCATTACGTACATCTAAAATGAAGAATGCTTCTTTATTAAATACTTTCTTCGTCACTTCTTTTGCCGTCATTACTTGAACAGTCATTACATTTACCCCCTAGAGTATAATTAATTCTAAAAATTTTTTTGATCCTTAATGGTTGATACGATCCGTTGTTCCAGTCCACTGACTCATCCCTGGAATAACATTTAGTACGTTTGAAAATCCGTTTTCAGCTAGTTTCTGAGCTGCTAAATCGCTTCGGTTACCTGTACGACATACG
>NZ_JAKFCQ010000208.1:0-8649 GCF_036676585.1 Robertmurraya sp. | reverse complement strand
TTCACATATACAAACAATCCAAACGGTAGCTTAGAGGATATCGCTGGAATTATGAACGAACAAGGAAATGTACTAGGAATGATGCCACACCCTGAAAGAGCTGTTGATGAGCTATTAGGTGGAGCAGACGGAGTAAAGTTATTCCAATCGATCGTTAAACAATGGAGGGACTCACATGTTGTTAAAGCTTGAGCCAAGTCCGGAGCAAATTAAACAAGAGAAAATCTATTCACAAATGGGCTTGTCTGACGAAGAATTTCAAATGGTAGAAGACATTCTTGGACGCACGCCGAACTACACAGAAACAGGTTTGTTCTCTGTTATGTGGTCAGAACATTGTAGCTACAAGAACTCTAAACCGGTTCTTCGCAAGTTCCCAACATCAGGACCTCGTGTTCTTCAAGGACCTGGAGAAGGCGCAGGGATCGTGGATATCGGTGACGAACAAGCGGTAGTTTTTAAGATTGAAAGTCATAACCACCCATCAGCGATCGAGCCTTACCAAGGAGCAGCTACAGGAGTAGGCGGAATTATCCGTGACGTGTTCTCTATGGGTGCAAGACCAATCGCATTGTTAAATTCTCTACGTTTCGGTGAACTAGATGCATCGAGCCGTGTTCAATATTTATTTAAAGAAGTGGTTGCAGGAATCGCGGGTTACGGAAACTGTATCGGTATCCCAACAGTTGGTGGAGAAATTCAGTTTGATGCTTGCTACGAAGGCAATCCACTAGTTAACGCTATGTGTGTCGGCTTAATTGACCATAAAGATATTAAAAAAGGTCAAGCGCACGGTGTTGGTAACACGGTTATGTATATAGGTGCAAAAACAGGTCGTGATGGAATTCATGGTGCAACGTTCGCATCAGAAGAACTAACGGAGACATCAGATGAGAAGCGTCCAGCCGTTCAAGTAGGAGATCCATTTATGGAGAAGCTGCTTTTAGAAGCTTGCCTTGAGTTGGTCAAATGTGATGCTCTTGTTGGGATTCAAGACATGGGGGCTGCGGGTCTTACTAGCTCATCAGCGGAGATGGCTAGTAAAGCAGGATCTGGTATCGAAATGAATATGGATCTTGTACCACAGCGTGAAAAAGGCATGACAGCTTACGAAATGATGCTTTCTGAGTCTCAAGAGCGTATGCTAATTGTTGTTGAAAAGGGCCGTGAACAAGAAATTGTTGATATTGTCGCTAAGTACGATTTAGATGCAGTTGCGATCGGTGTGGTGACAGATGACAAGATGCTTCGTTTAATTCATAACGGTGAAGTGGTTGCGAATGTTCCTGCAGATGCTCTTGCAGAAGAAGCTCCAGTGTACCACAAGCCATCTGCTGAACCTGCGTATTTCCGTGAGTTCCAAGCGATGGAGAACACAGTGCCAGAAGTAAAAGATCATAACGAAACGTTAGTGAACCTTCTTAAGCAAGCGACGATCGCAAGTAAAGAATGGGTTTACGATCAATACGATTATATGGTTCGTACAAGTACGGTTGTCGCACCAGGAAGCGATGCAGCAGTTGTTCGTATTCGCGGAACAAGAAAAGCATTAGCGATGACAACGGACTGTAACTCTCGCTACATTTACTTGGATCCAGAAACAGGCGGAAAAATCGCGGTTGCTGAAGCGGCACGTAATATCGTTGCTTCTGGTGGGGTACCACTTGCAATCACGGACTGCTTAAACTTCGGAAATCCAGAGAAGCCAGAAATATTCTGGCAGATTGAAAAATCGGTTGATGGAATGAGTGAAGCGTGTAACGTGTTAAGCACACCAGTAATCGGTGGGAACGTATCACTGTACAATGAAAGAAGTGGAACAGCTGTTTACCCTACACCGGTAGTTGGTATGGTTGGATTAGTGGAAGATATCGATCATATTACGACACAAAGCTTTAAAGAAGCGGGAGACCTAATCTATTTAATAGGGGAAACCAAGCCGGAATTCGGTGGAAGTGAGCTGCAAAAGCTTACAAACGGCGAAATCTTTGGTAAAGCACCTGAATTGAACCTAGAGGTAGAAGAGAAGGCTCAAAAACAAGTTCTTTCAGCGATTCGTGCAGGAGTAGTAGCATCTGCTCATGACGTGTCTGAAGGTGGAGTGGCAGTCGCACTTGCTGAAAGCTTAATGGGTAGCTCGAACTTAGGAGCAGAAGTAACCCTTCAAGGCGAAGCAACAACAGCACTATTTAGTGAGTCACAATCTCGCTTCGTATTAACAGTGAAAAAAGAAAACCAAGCTCAATTTGAGAGCTTAGTAGATGCAACATATATCGGTACAGTAACAGATTCTTCTGATTTAAAAATAACTTGTGGTGATGAATTGGTGGTTTCACAACCAGTTTCTACGCTAGAAAAGGCTTGGAAAGGGGCAATCCCATGCTTGCTGAGCTAAAGGGGTTAAATGAAGAGTGTGGTATCTTTGGTATTTGGGGCCATCCGGACGCTGCACAACTCACGTATTACGGATTGCATAGCCTTCAACACCGTGGTCAGGAAGGAACGGGAATGGTCGTTTCTGATCAAAAGAGATTGAAGGGCTTAAAAGGGGAAGGTCTTGTTGCCGAAATCTTTACGGCTAAGGCGATGGAAGAAATGACGGGAAGTGCTGCAATTGGGCATGTTCGTTATGCGACAGCTGGAGGTGGCGGTTATGAGAATGTTCAACCGCTTCTCTTCAACTCACAGACGGGCAGTCTTGCACTTGCACACAATGGAAATCTTGTGAATGCGAATCAGCTTAAGCTTCAGCTGGAGGGACAAGGAAGTATCTTTCAAACGAGTTCTGATACAGAAGTGCTAGCACATTTAATTCGTCGCGGTGGATTTTCATCCATTAAAGATCGTGTGAAAACCGCTTTAACGATGTTAAAAGGGGCGTACGCCTTCTTGATTATGACGGAAGATGAGTTAATGGTTGCTCTTGATCCGAACGGCATGCGACCATTATCCATTGCTAAATTGGGTGACGCGTATGTGGTTGCATCAGAGACTTGTGCCTTTGACGTAGTTGGCGCCGAGTTCGTTCGCGATGTATTACCAGGTGAGTTAATTACCATTAATGCGAATGGCATTCATTCAGAAATGTATTCAATTGCATCGAACCAAGCGATGTGTACGATGGAATATGTGTATTTTTCAAGACCGGATAGCAATATCCAAGGAATTAATGTGCATACAGCAAGAAAGGCAATGGGTAAAAAGCTTGCCTTGGAAGTACCGATTGAAGCGGATGTTGTAACGGGTGTGCCTGATTCTAGTATTTCAGCAGCTATTGGATATGCAGAACAATCTGGCATTCCATATGAAATGGGCTTAATTAAAAACCGTTATGTGGGCCGTACGTTTATTCAGCCATCTCAAACTTTGCGTGAACAGGGAGTTAAGATGAAGCTTTCTCCTGTACGTGGAGTGGTTGAGGGCAAGCGTGTCATTATGGTGGATGATTCGATTGTTAGAGGGACAACAAGCCGTAGAATCGTAACGATGTTGAAGGAAGCGGGAGCGAAGGAAGTACATGTGGTCATTAGTTCACCTCCGATTCAAAATCCATGTTTCTATGGAATCGATACATCTACTAGAGAAGAGTTAATTGCTTCTAAGCTTTCACCGGAGGAAATTCGTGAGATGATTGGTGCTGATTCGCTCACATTCTTGAGTGTGGAGGGAATGCTTGGAGCGATCGGGAAGGATCCACGAGAGGATCAATGCGGACAGTGCTTAGCTTGCTTTACTGGTAAATACCCAACGGAAATTTATCCAACCGAACTAACACTAGAAACGGTCAAATAATGGCAGCAGCACATGCTGCCTTTTCTTCGGAAATCTATTTTTACATGAAAATTGTTTAGCACCGGCGTCTACTTAAGACGCTTGCGCTTTTCTATGGAGGGTTTTTACAATGGCAAATGCTTATAAACAAGCTGGGGTAGATATTGAGGCTGGATACGAAGCTGTTTCCCGTATGAAAAAGCATGTAGAGCGTACAATTCGTCCAGGCGTGCTTGGAGGCTTAGGTGGGTTTGGCGGTATGTTCGACCTTTCGAGTCTAAACCTGAAGGAGCCGGTGCTCGTCTCTGGAACGGATGGCGTTGGAACGAAGTTGATGCTTGCGTTCATGCTTGATAAGCATGACACAATTGGAATTGATGCAGTGGCCATGTGTGTGAACGATATCGTTGTTCAAGGGGCAGAGCCACTTTACTTTTTAGATTATATTGCTTGCGGAAAAGCAGAGCCTAGTAAGATTGAAGCGATTGTTAAGGGAATTGCGGACGGTTGTGAACAAGCGGGTTGCGCGCTTGTTGGTGGTGAAACAGCTGAAATGCCTGGTATGTACAGCGAAGAAGAATATGATCTTGCTGGATTCTCGGTCGGAGCTTGTGAAAAATCGGCTTTAGTTAACGGTGCTTCCATTCAACCGGGTGACGTGCTAATTGGACTTGCATCAAGCGGTCTACACAGCAATGGCTTCTCATTAGTTCGTAAAGTATTGCTAGAAAAGGCAGGACTTGACCTTACTCAGTACGTGGATGAGCTCGGGTCTACCCTTGGTGAGGAATTGCTACAGCCAACAAAAATCTATGTGAAGCCCCTTTTAGCTGCATTGAAGAAGTTTGAGATTAAGGGAATGGCTCATATAACTGGCGGTGGTTTTGTAGAAAATATCCCGCGTATGCTTCCAGAAGGATTAGGAGCAGATTTAGAAGAGTCAAACTGGACGGTACCAGCGATTTTTAACCTGCTTGAAAAGTATGGTGAGCTTGACCGGAAAGAAATGTATAATATTTTTAATATGGGTACTGGCATGGTAGTAGCAGTGAATAAGGAGATTGCAGACGACGTGATTCGTTTCTTTAACGAAAGTGGAGAAAAAGCTTATGCAATCGGAACGGTATCTAGCCAAGAGGGAATACACATTAGGTAAGCGAGGGACAGTATGAAAAATATTGCTGTATTTGCATCAGGCTCGGGCAGTAATTTTGGTGCGATTTTAGAAGCGGTTCAATGTGGCGAGCTCGAGGCGAAGGTGCAGCTGTTAGTATGTGACCAGCCGAGTGCATATGCCATTCAAAGAGCAGAAGAGGCAGGCGTTCCGACGTTTGTGTTTCGGGCGAAGGACTATTCTTCAAAAATGGAGTATGAACAAGAGATTTGTGCTCTTCTTACAGAGAAAAAAATTGATCTTGTCGTACTAGCAGGATATATGAGATTAATTGGTCCTACCTTATTAACTGATTTTGAAGGAAAAATCATCAATATCCACCCATCCATGCTGCCGGCCTTTCCGGGGAAGGATGCGATCGGTCAAGCGTTAGCTGCTAATGTAAAAGAGAGCGGAGTGACTGTACATTACGTGGATGCAGGTATGGATACAGGTCCCATTATCGCTCAGCAAGCAGTTGTTGTTGATGAGGGAGAGACAAAGGAAAGTCTACAGAAAAAAATACATGAGGTGGAGCACAAGCTCTATCCAGCAGTAATCAGCGAGCTTCTAAAGGGTGAAAGGAGAACGGAAAGTGAAAAAACGAGCATTAATTAGTGTATCTGATAAAACTGGGGTTGTTGAGTTTGCCCGTCATTTAAGTGAATTAGGATATGAATTAATTTCTACTGGAGGAACAAAGAATGCCCTGCAGGCTGCAGGTGTTCCGGTTATTAGCGTAAGCGATGTAACAGGATTTCCAGAGATTCTTGAGGGCCGGGTAAAAACACTTAACCCATACATTCACGGAGGCCTTTTAGCCAAGTTTTCAGATGAAAACCACCAAAAGCAACTAGCTGAGCATAAAATTGATCCCATCCAAATCGTATGTGTAAATCTTTATCCATTTCAACAAACAATTGCTAAGCCTGATGTGACGGTTGAAGATGCGATCGAAAACATTGATATCGGTGGACCAACGATGCTTCGTGCTTCAGCAAAAAACCATGAGTTTGTAACTGTAGTTGTTGACCCTTCTGATTATGAAGTGGTACTAGAAGAGCTAAAAGCTTCTGGTGATGTAGAAAAAGCTACACGTCGTAAGCTTGCTGCCAAGGTATTTAGACATACAGCTGCGTATGATGCGATGATCGCTGAATATATGACAGATCTTGCTGGTGAAGAAAACCCGGAAAAAATGACGGTTACTTATGAATTAAAGCAAAGCCTTCGTTATGGAGAGAATCCACATCAAAAGGCAGCTTTTTATCGTAAGCCACTTGGCTCTGTTTTCTCGATTGCTAATGCCACTCAGCTTCATGGCAAAGAGTTATCATATAACAATATTAATGATGCGGATGCAGCCCTTCAAATCGTAAAGGAATTTACGGAGCCTGCTGCGGTAGCTGTTAAGCATATGAACCCTTGTGGTGTAGGAACAGGAACGGATGTTTATGATGCATTCACAAAGGCGTTTGCTGCTGACCCTGTATCGATCTTTGGTGGAATTATTGCCTTGAATCGTGAAGTGGATAAACAAACAGCTGAAAAGCTTCATGAAATCTTCTTAGAAATTATCATTGCTCCTTCTTATTCAAAGGAAGCTTTAGAGGTATTAACAAGCAAAAAGAATCTTCGCTTGCTAACGATTCCGTTTGATGAGAAAGCAAAGGTAGAAAACAAGCATGTCTCAATTGAAGGCGGACTACTTGTTCAAGACCAAGACCGTTTTACACTAGAAGATGCGACTGTATCTGTAGCAACCAAGCGTGAGCCTAGTGAAGAGGAATGGAAAGCACTAAAGCTTGGCTGGAAGGTTGTTAAGCATGTGAAATCCAATGCGATCGTTGTTAACGATGCAGACATGACGCTTGGAATCGGTGCTGGACAGATGAACCGTGTAGGTGCAGCGAAAATTGCTTTAGAACAAGCAGGAGAAAAGGCAACGGGTGCGGTACTTGCTTCGGATGCATTCTTCCCAATGGATGACACCGTTGAAGCCGCGGCAAAGGCTGGAATTACAGCGATTATTCAACCGGGTGGATCCATTCGTGATGAAGATTCAGTGAAAAAAGCAGATGAGTACGGAATTGCGATGGTATTCACTGGAGTTAGACATTTTAAACACTAATTTTCGAGTGGGGGTACAAACCATGAACGTTCTAGTAGTAGGTCATGGAGGGCGTGAACACGCTATTTGCTGGAAGGTAAGCCAAAGTCCTTCTGTGAAAAAGGTGTTCGTCGCTCCTGGGAATGTAGGAATGACAGACGTTGCAGAGCGCGTTGACATCTCTGAAGAGAATCAAGACAAGCTGATTGATTTTATAAAAAAAGAAAAGATCGGTCTTACGATCATTGGACCTGAAGCACCTTTACAAGCGGGACTTGCCGATCGAATTCGTGCGGAAGGCCTAGCAGTTTTTGGTCCAGACCAAAAAGCAGCAGTAATTGAAGGCAGCAAATCATTTGCAAAAGAGCTGATGGAGAAGTACCAAATTCCAACAGCTGCTTATCAATCCTTCACAAACTTTGAAGAAGCGAAAGCCTACGTTGAGGAAAAAGGAGCTCCTATTGTGATCAAGGCGGATGGTCTTGCGGCAGGAAAGGGAGTAACCGTTGCTCTTACATTGGAAGAAGCGATTGACAGCCTGAAAGAAATGCTTGTGAACAGCAAATTTGGGGCAGCTTCTGCGAAAGTAGTAATTGAAGAATTTTTAGAGGGAGAAGAATTCTCTCTCATGGCATTTGTGAATGGTGACGTTGTGGTGCCAATGGAAATTGCTCAAGATCATAAGCGTGCTTACGATGGTGATCAAGGACCAAACACGGGTGGAATGGGCGCTTATTCTCCTGTTCCACAAATCAGCAATGATGCCGTTCAAACAGCGGTTGAAACGGTCCTAAAGCCTGCAGCCCATGCGATGATTGCAGAAGGAAGAAGTTTCTGTGGAATTCTTTATGCTGGTCTTATTCAAACGACTGCCGGACCAAAGGTAATTGAGTTTAATGCTCGATTCGGTGATCCAGAAACTCAAGTGGTTCTTCCAAGAATGGAATCTGACTTAGTAGAGGTAATTCTTGCAGTGTTAAACGGAGAACAGCCAACTATCAAGTGGACATCTGATGCCGTGGTGGGTGTCGTTGGCGCGGCAAAAGGCTACCCTGAAGAACCAATAAAGGGCAGTGTAATCGAAGGTCTTGATCTAGTGAAGGAAGCACTTGTCTTCCATGCTGGAACAGAGCAGAACGAGGATGGGAAAATTGTTACTGCTGGTGGACGTGTATTGCTTGCAGCTGCTAAGGCAGACACTCTTCAAGCAGCACAAGAACGTGTATATACCGAGTTATCAAATGTATCGAGCGATGGTATTTTTTACAGAAAAGATATTGGACATAAAGCCATTACGTTTGCCGCTTGCCAGACTTCTTAATATAAACAAAAGCAAGAGCAACGATACTTCCAATTAAAGCAATCAGAACGAAGGACATATCGCTAACATATTCCCAAAACATAACAGTGATGACTCCTTTCAATAGTGAGATTCCCCCCTCTAAACAAATAGAGGGGGTTTTTTAATAGATAAGAAAGTATAGGATTTTCTACTTTGAGAATTGTCTAGCTCCAGCGCCCTAGCGCCTAGTGTCCTTCGCTCTCCGCCCTACGATAAGTCAACATCGAATCGCCTCTGGCTCTTCGTGTTTCCTTTATCTCAGTTGGAGCGCTC
>NZ_JAKFCQ010000207.1:0-7801 GCF_036676585.1 Robertmurraya sp. | reverse complement strand
AAGAAAAATATTGTTATTAAAATGCCAGATAGCGTTCCACCGGCAGTAAGTAAATCGTTTGTTGCACTTGTTCCTGGTTTTATTGTTATCACTATTATCTTCTTAATTCGTTTAGTAATTGAGTACTTTGGAATTAGCAGTATTCACGATGTGGTTCAATTAGTACTTGGTAAGCCACTTGGATTATTAGGTGGAAGCTTAATCGGTTCGATTGTTGCCTACATGCTTATTATGATGCTTTGGTCAGCAGGTCTTCACGGAACAAACATCGTTGCAGGTGTACTAAGCCCAGTTTGGTTAATGGCAACAGAAGAAAACCAAATTGCGTTCCGTGCTGGTGAAGAATTACCAAATATCTTTACATCACAATTCTTTGAAGTATTCGTTAATATCGGTGGTACAGGTGCTACATTTGGTCTAGCGATGCTCATGCTTTTCTGGGCAAAGAGCCAACAAATGAAGGCGCTTGGTAAATTATCGGCTGGTCCTGGAACATTCATGATCAACGAACCAATCATTTTCGGTACGCCAATCGTAATGAACCCATTATTAATCGTACCATTCTTCTTAACACCAATCGTTCTAATCGTTGTAACGTACTACTCAATGAAGTTAGGTTTAGTTGCGAAGCCAGCAGGTATCGCGATTCCTTGGACAACGCCGCCAATTATCGGTGGATACCTAGCAACTGGTGGTAAGATTTCAGGTGCGGTTATGCAGGCTGTCAACGTCGTTATCGCTCTAGCTATCTACTTCCCGTTCTTCAGAATGTGGGATAAGATGAAGCAACAAGAAGAGGGCGGAGTAAATAATTCATCAAAAGTGAGTTAATTAACATCAAGACATAAAAACAATTAGTCTCACATGAGTACATGTGAGACTAATTTCTTACGGAGGGTTTACCATGGCATCTATGGAAGAAACGATATTTCAAATTATTTTACATGGTGGAAATGGAAAGAGCTGTTCAATGGAAGCCATTGCGGCTGCGAAGCGAGGAGATTTTACAGAAGCACGAGCAAAACTGCAAGAAGCAGCAGATGCATTAAACGAGGCACATCATGTTCAAACTTCATTGATTCAAGGCGAAATTAGAGGAGAAAAAGTAGAAATTTCTCTTTTAATGGTTCATGCGCAGGACCATCTGATGAACTCGATCACCATGAAGGATTTAGCAACAGAATTTGTGGAATTATACGAGACAATAAAGTTAGAAAAGGTATCTGGCTAATGATAAAAAATCAATATTACTAATAAAGGTATGGATAAGAAAAATCCATGCCTTTATTTTGTGTAAAAAAAGAGGGCCACGTTTGTGACCCTATCTAGGTAGTTTTACTTTAAAGGTAGTTCCTTTATTTTTATTCTGGGTTGCCTTAATGGTTCCTTCATGCTGCTTCACAATCCAGTGAGCAATAGATAACCCTAGGCCGACTCCTCCCGTTTCTCTAGAACGGGCTCTATCTTCGCGATAGAAACGGTCAAATATATATTTCATATTTTCTTCCTTGATCCCGATTCCCGTATCACTCACTTCAAAAATAATTTTGTGGTCTTCTTCATACGTTTTTACACCAATGCTATCATTTTCTCCGGTATACTTTAACGCATTATCAAGCAATATGACGAGCAGCTGGTGTAGGCGGACTTCGTCTGCTTCCATTTTCAAGTCACAATTCAATTGAAGCCATAAATGCTTGTCCTGTGACTCCGCAATTTCGATATAAGGGGCACATACGTTTTTCACAAATGTGTCCACATGAATGGTTTGCTTCACCAGCTGTGTTTCTGCAGAATCAGCACGAGCAAGGGTTAATAAATCAGAGGTAAGTTTCGATAGTCTTCTAGTTTCGGATAAGCTTAGTGCAATATTTTCAAATTTGTTCGCTATTTTCTCCTGAGGGGAAGTTAACAAAAGCTCGAGTTTATTTTGAATAATCGTCAAAGGTGTTCGTAATTCATGTGATGCATTCTCGACAAACTCGGCTTGTTTTTTCCATGAAAGAATAATCGGTTGCATCATTTTTTTCGATAAAATATAACTTGCTGATATAGAAAGAACGATAAAGACGATAGAAAAAATAATGATTAGCTTTTGGAAGTTATTGATGATCGTTTCTTCTGCATCGGTATTGATTATTAATTGTACATATGCCACATCATCATCTTCGTTCGTATCTTCAAATAGCAAATATCGATAGTGGTGATCGTCTATGGTTATATTAGTTACCGTATCAAGATTGTTTTTATCTAGAGTAAAGTCTTGTAAATAACTTTCGTAAAATAATGATCCGATTTGATCACCCTCAACAATCTCTCCATCTTTACTCCAATTTAACATGAAAATACGAGGGTTTTTAATCGCTCTTTGGTCGTTCATCGGAGGAGTACGATCAATACCATCTACTGGCCGGTCTTCAATTGTCCGATCTGAAAAATCACTCATATGTTTTTCCTGAACCATTTCAAGTTCTTCGTCCGTTTTTTTAAATAACGTTCCTTGCACCTGGCTGAAAATAATAATTCCAAAAATCGTGAAAATGATCGTAAAGGCAATAAGGTTAAAAATCATGAACTTGAGCTGTTGGCTACGGAAGATTTTCTCCTTAAACATTTCCTTCACCTTCTGAAAGCATATAGCCTAATCCTCGAAAGGTTTTGATATATTGATCATAATCGTATTTTTTTAAGTTTTTGCGTAGGTTGCTCGCATACACTTCCACAACCGTCGTTGAGGTATCTGACTCAAATCCCCATATTCGGTCAAAAATCTGTTCTTTGGTTAAGATCGTATTTTTATTATTGATTAAATACTCGAGTAAATCGAACTGTTTTCCATTTAGTTTTATCACTTCTTCACCAATCGATGCTGTTTTGTTCTTTAAGTTTAAATGTAAATCCTTAAAGGACAGGATATTTTCCTTAAATGAGCCAACCGAACGTCGTACCATTGCTTCTAATCGTAGCAAAAGCTCCTCACGATGAAATGGTTTGACTAGATAATCGTCTGCACCCACCTTAAATCCTTTGATCTTATCATCAATGCCGTCTTTTGCCGTCAGGATAATAACAGGAGTCGTAATATTCTTCTTTCGGAGTTCCTCAAGTACCTCGTATCCATTCATATGAGGCATCATTATGTCTAATATGATCACATCAAAAATATTTTGTTCCGCTAAATACAATCCTTCTTCTCCATCAAACGCTTGTTCAATATGAAACATTTCCTTGGTGGTTTCTTTAATTGATTCCGAGAGGACTTTGTCATCTTCTATAATTAATAAATTCAATTTTGTCGCCTCCTTTAATGAATTGTTTTTCTTAAATGAATTAAGTTCGATTATAGGGGCAAATGCGAGAAATGCAAATTATTTATTGAATATAAATTTTTTTAAGGTTTTGTTAAGGTTGGGCAAACATAATAGGCTTATCAAATAGAAAAGGAGCCAAGTTGATGAAACGAAAATATAAATTCACGAAGCTAATTGCACCTTTATTGTGCACAACATTATTATTTGCCTGCAGTAATGCGGAAGAGGAATCAAGTTCAGGTACAAGTACTGCTACAGAGGTTAATATAGAGAGTTTAAGCACACTAGCAGACAGCGATATACAATCCGTTGTAAGTGGACTTGTCAGCTATAGTGACGATGATCTTTATACAGATTGGGAAAATGAAGACGTAACGAGCATCCAGTTGAATGGATCAACAGCAACCTATGAAGGATCTGGTGCTGTGGTTGTTTCAGGAAGTACCGTTACGATTAAAGCAGGTGGCGTGTATGTACTTAGTGGAACATTAGACGATGGTCAAATTGTTGTAGACGCAGAAGATAATAATACGGTTCGACTGGTTTTAAATGGAGTAGATATTACTAGCAGTTCTTCAGCCCCAATTTATGTGAAGAATGCAGAGAAGACAGTCATTTCATTGCCTGAAGAAACGGAAAATACCATTACAGATGGAACACAGTATGCGTACGATGATGCAGAAGCAGAAGAACCAAACTCAGCCATTTTTAGTAAAGGCAATTTAACGATTAATGGTGAAGGAAAACTTGTGGTTGAAGCGAACTTTAACAACGGAATTACAGGAAAAGATGATCTGAAAATTACAGGTGGAAATATTGAAGTTACCGCTAAGGACGATGCGATTGTTGGACGAGACTTACTAGCTATTAAGGAAGGAACGTTCACGATTACAGCAGGTGGTGACGGTATGAAAACGACAAATGATGAGGATGCAGAAAAAGGAAATCTAGTCATTGAAGCTGGAACGTATTCCATTACAGCAGAAAATGACGGAATTCAAGCCCAAACTTCTCTGTATACGTTAGGTGGAGATTATACTATTACAACTGGTGGAGGAAGCCCTGAGACGGTAGCGGCAAATGAAAATGCTATGGGTGGAAGAGGCCAAAGTGAATCAACAACTACTACAACAACGACAGAAACAAGCAGTTCAAAAGGTTTAAAGGCAACAGCTGAACTGGCGATCGCTGGTGGTGCATTTGCGATTGATTCGCTAGATGACGCCGTTCATAGTAATGGTAACGTTCTAGTTGAAGCTGGTGAATTGACCATTGCAACGGGAGATGATGGCATTCACGCGGACTCTTCTGTCTTAACGAAAGGTGGAAATATCACTATTACTAAGAGTTACGAAGGAATTGAGGGTTCAGTAATTGCGATTGCAGATGGAACGCTTGACGTAACTGCAAGTGATGATGGATTGAATGTTGGTGGAGGAGTCGATGGTTCAGGAATGGACATGGAGAGCAGTACATCATCTGATATGATGCTTCAAATCAGTGGTGGTTACGTGTCTGTTAATTCACAAGGTGACGGACTTGACTCGAATGGAAACTTTGTTATGACCGGAGGAACAGCAGTCGTAAGTGGTCCAACAAACTCTGGAAATGGTTCATTAGACTATAATGGTACCTTTGAAATCTCTGGAGGATTATTAATTGCAGCTGGTAGCTCTGGAATGGTTCAAGCAAGCTCTGACACGTCAGAACAAAATGGAATTCTAATGACGTACCCAGCAACTCAAAGTGCAGGAACACTAATACACTTAGAGGATAGTGAAGGAAATACAATCGCAACCTTTGCACCAGAAAAAGAATATTCATCTGTATATATCAGCTCGCCTGATTTAGCGAAGGACTCTAGTTACACATTATATTCTGGAGGAACTTCAACAGGTACGGAAACGAATGGTTTATACACGGATGGAGAATATAGTGGCGGCACGAAGGTTGTCGAGTTCACTATTTCCGATGTCGTAACCTGGTTGAATGAATCAGGAGTGACAGAAGCCCAAAGCGGTATGGGTGGAATGGGAGGCCGTGGTGGCGGCGGAATGAGAGGCGATGGAGGAACACCGCCTGAAGGAATGGAACGACCAGATCGAGGTACAGCACCTGGTACGGATTCAAGCACGACCGACCAAAGTACAACAACGGGTGATAGTTTATAAGAACTAGAAAAAGGTAGAAGGGATTCCTTCTACCTTTTTTAACATGGAATATGCCTTTGATTTTTTACATCATAAAGTCCTTGAGCAGTTAGCTTAATCTCTGGAATGACGGGGAGAGATAAGAAGGATACCGTTAAGAACGGGTTGAAGCCTTCACCTACGCCAATTTCTTCTAGTGCAATCGTCAACTTATTCAAACCAGCATACACTTCTTGGTATGTTCCCATTGAAAGAAGGCCTGCAATCGGGAGGTGTAAAGAGGCTAACACTTCTCCATCTTTAACAACCACAAGCCCGCCCTGCATTTCTTTTATTTTTTGAGCAGCAAATAGGATATCTGAATCACTTGTTCCAGCGACAACTAAATTATGTGAGTCATGAGCAACCGTCGAAGCAATAGCTCCATTTTTCAATCCTAATCCTTTGACAATTCCTAAGCCAATTTTGTTCGTGTAATGATGCCTTTCAATAACGACTAGTTTGCATTGATCTTTTTCAAACGAAGACTCAAAACAACCAGTTTCGTTTACCGTTACTTCTTCAAAAAGATGATTGGTTACGAGACTGTTTTTATTGATTTCTATGATATTGGCTTTGTTTTCAGTGATGGGAAGATGTAACGCCTCTTCGGAAAAATCATGAAAACAAACGGTGTTTACATATTCAAAAGAAATATCTGTTTGCTCATTTTCTGGGAAATTAATTAATTGCCCATGTTCAACCATAAGATTCCCATCTTTAAACACATGGGAGATGCTCACGGAATGCAGATCATCCAGAAGTAAAAAGTCCGCGTCATATCCTGGTGCAATCGCTCCTTTTTCCTGTAAACCAAAGCATTCAGCGGTATTAATAGTAGCTAACTGAATAGCTGTAAGGGGGTCGAGTCCTTCCGAAATGGCTAATCGAACATTGTAATCAATGCTTCCTTCATGCAGGATATCATCAAGATGCTTATCGTCTGTGACAAAAAGACAGCGTCTAGCATTTCGTTCATTCACGACAGGAAGCAGCTTCTTTAAATCTCTAGCAACAGTGCCTTCCCGAATCATTAGGTACATCCCGCGGCGCAAACGAGCAATCGCATCTTCGGCAGAAGTACACTCATGATCGGTTCGTACACCAGAAGTCATAAATACATTAATGTCCATATCACTCAGTCCAGCGGCATGACCATCAATTTTTGCGTTTAAACGCTTTGCTTCATATAACTTATTTAACATTGACTCTTCCGCATTTTTCACAGCTGGAAAATTCATTACCTCTGCTAAACCGAGCACTCTTGGATGGGAAAACAATGGGGACAGATCCTCAATCTCAAGTGTGGCACCCGCTAACTCAAAGCTAGTGGCAGGTACGCAGGAAGGAAGCATAAAGTAAAAATTAAAGGGGAGATTTTCCGAAGTATCAAGTAAAAGCTGAATTCCTTTAACACCTAGTACATTGGCGATTTCGTGAGGATCGGCAACAATAGTGGTAACTCCTCTTAGTAGCTCAACCTTCGCAAATTCCTTCGGAGACACCATAGATGATTCAATATGAACATGACCATCAAGAAAAGCAGGGCATACATATCGCCCGCTTGCATCAAATTCCTTTTTACCAGAATAATTCCCTACTCCAACGAAGGCTCCATCTGTGATGGCAACGTCACCTTCATAAATTTCACCGGTAAATACATCAATAATTTTGCCATTTTTTATGACAAGATCAGCCTCCGTTTTCCCTGAGGCCACTTCAATACGTTGTTTTAGTCTGCTTTTGTCCATACTCTCCTCCTAGATCGTCTATAAGAGACTAGTATTCTGTTTTGTCAGATGATACTTCCCACATTTTAAACGGTAGATTGTACTGTTCAACAGTAATTTGATTCATCATAATCGTTCTATTTTCAATTGGCAAGCTAATTTCTTCATAAATAAAGTGATCATCAAAGCCAATTTGGGCCGCTTCCTCTTTTGTACACGCATAATAAACTGCCTTTGGCCTCGCCCAATAAATCGCTCCGATGCACATCGGACATGGTTCACAGCTTGTATATATCTCACAATCTGTTAATTGGAAACTGCCTAAATAGGAACAAGCCTCACGAATTGCTTGAACCTCTGCATGGGCAGTAGGGTCATTGGTGCTTGTGACCTCATTTTTTCCCTTTCCGATAATTTTCCCGTCCTTAATCACAATTGCTCCAAAAGGACCACCATGATTACTTAACACATTTTCACAAGCTAACTTAATCGCTTCATTCATAAAAAATACTTTTTCCATAGAATCACCTTTTCCGATGTAGTGAATGATTGAGTAAAAAACTAACCTTTG
>NZ_JAKFCQ010000206.1:0-9800 GCF_036676585.1 Robertmurraya sp. | reverse complement strand
GATGTGCTATTTGAGAGCTGTTCAGGTGGTGGCGGAAGATTTGACCCTGGCATTCTGTACTATATGCCACAAACATGGACGAGTGACAACACAGACGCTATTTCTCGCTTGAAAATTCAGTACGGAACAAGCCTTGTGTATCCAATCGTATCGATGGGTTCTCATGTATCAGCTGTTCCGAACCATCAAGTAGACCGAATCACCTCACTAGACATTAGAGGGGATGTGGCGATGTCAGGAAACTTAGGATACGAACTCGACCTAACCAAGCTGCCGGCAAGTGAAAAAGATGTGGTTAAAAAGCAGGTGGAGACATACAAGGAAATTAGAGGACTGGTCCAATTTGGACATTTTTACCGCCTGCTAAGTCCGTTCGAAGGAAACGAAACGGCATGGTTGTTTACAAATGATGATCAATCGGAAGCTCTCGTCTTTTATTTCTCGGTTGTAGCAGAACCTGCGGCACCACTGAAGTTTTTAAAGGTAACAGGTATTGATCCAAACAAACAATATCAGTTAGTTGGAACGGACAAAGTGTTTGGTGGAGACGAGCTTATGTATGTGGGCTTGAGTATCCCAGTTGAGCTTAGAGGAGATTTCCAAAGTTATAGTTGGTATTTGAGGGAAAAATAATTATATAGAGAAAAACATTTTTTTCTAATAGGTAGCAGTAGATTCGGGAAGAATCTACTGCTTTTTTATGGGTTTTCCCCTATTTGTATGTCAAAACTATGAAAGATGACCTAATTTATAAAATTATCTAAAAAATAGTATTGACGATGAGAATCATTCTCTATTATAATCACAATTGTGAATGAAAATCATTATCAATAAGTTAAACATAAAAATGATCAACGGGGGATTATTTCATGAAAAAGAGAGAGTTAAAGAAAATTTTTGCAGGTTTCTTACTAGCTAGTTCAGTTTTAACAGCATGTAGCTCAACTACTTCTACAGAAAAGACAGAAGAAAAGAAACAAGAAGAAGTGAAAGAGGAAGAAGTACAAACCGAAGAAGTAAGTTATGGACAGGCATTTCAAGAAGCAGTTACAGAATTAGAAAAAGCGAAAGAAGACAAAGAAGTAGATTTCGATAAAGTGACTGAACTTTATACGACAAACCTTCAAGGTCTTGTAAAAGAAAGAGATGCAGAATTTGAAGATACGATTGACCAACATATTACAACGGCATTAGCGGCAGGTAAAGATGGCTCCATGGACAAAGTAGTTGTAAAACAACTTTTTGATAAATTAATGCAAAAGGTTTTCTATACAACGATTAAGCATGAGTTTACTGAAGTAACGGAAAACTGGGCTGATAAGGAAGCAGTAAAAGAAGAAGTTGAAGAAGCAAAAGAATTCTACTCAATTATTCAATCGACTGTTGAAAAGCGTGATGCTGCTTACGGTACAAACATGGTAGATGCGATCGCGGGTGGATTTGATGAGATTGAGAAAGCAGTAGAAGCTGACGATCAATTAGGCTTCAACCTTGGGAAGCAAGTAGTGGACAAAACTTTGATGAAGACTTTCTACTTTGCAACCGGCGCAGTTCCGAACGGATATGCAACAAAAGCTGCTGCTGCAGCGAAGGAAAATGTGGAAGAAGCAAAAATTGAGCAAGCTGAAGGATGGGCATTTTATCAATCCATTTTCACTTATCTTGATAAGCACGCGCAAGAAGATGCTGCATTCATTCTAAGTCAATTCGATCTTCAAACAGATGTATCAACACTTGATCCTGCAGCTGTAAACAAAGCGTTTGTACGTGGGTTCTCAAAAATTGCATTACATGAGTATGAAGAGAGTGTGGAAACTTGGGGTGAAGACAAATCTGTTATCACTGCATTAGAAGGTGCTCTATTCATTGATGTTATTGGTGAAGATATTAAAACAATTATCGGTGAAGCGGAGTTTACTGCTTTAACTGAAAAGGCGCAAAAATATTTAGAAGCAGCAAAAGCACAAGATAAAGCGACTGCAGATGCTACGCTAGCTGAAATTCAAGCGACTCTAAATACGGTCATTAACAGCGCGAAATAATTTACACAGAAAGTTGGGAGAAAACCTTGGCATAATCAAGGTTTTTTCCTTTTCATTCATCCTCTCCTAGCAAAACTGCTTTCCATTCTTACTTAAGATATAATGATTGGTAAAGTGTAAAACTAGAGGTGTTGTTTTATGAAGATTATGGTAACGGGTGGAGCAGGATTTATCGGAAGCCATCTTTCTAGGAGATTATTATTAGAGCAACATGAAGTGTTTATCATCGATTGTCTTCATTCCTATTATTCTCTAGATAGAAAAAGGACGAATTTGGATGAAATAAAAAAGCTGGGTGCCTTTCACTTTTTTAATATAGACCTACTTGATCGAGAGGGGACCATTCGGCTATTAAAGGAAATCTCCCCTGATGTCGTGATTCATCTTGCAGCTCTACCAGGTGTTGCATATTCCATAGATCAACCACTCGAATACGTGGATTATGATGTCAAGGCAACGATTAATGTGTTAGAAGGAGCAGGAAAAGCGGGAACAAGGCAAGTGATTTTTGCTTCCTCTTCCTCGGTTTATGGAAATCAAGAAGGGCCATTCCTTGAAGAAATGGCAATCGGAAAGGTCATATCACCATATGCAGCTGCCAAATACTCTGCTGAATCCTTCTGCCATGTGTATGAACATTTATATGGATTTCAAATGAATATACTGAGGTTTTTTACGGTATATGGCCCATGGGGAAGACCAGATATGGCGATTGGTCATTTTATTAAAAAGCTTATGAACGGTGAAAGCATTCGCGTGTTTGGTTCAGGAAGCGCACGTGACTATACTTATATTGAAGATATTGTAGAAGGAATCAACTTGACGATGATGAAAAGCAAAAAAAGTGAAACGTTTAATATTGGCTCAGGAAGACCGATTACGATGGAGCATTTGTTATCTGAGTTACAAATCCATTTTCCGAACATGGTCGTGAAAAGGGAAGGCAATCGAGTAGGGGATGTTCAGCAAACTTGGGCGGACATCTCAAAAGCTGCAAATCAGTTAGGCTATCAACCAAAGGTCGAGTTTTCATTAGGTCTAGAGGAAACGGTGAAATGGGCGAAAGAGTATGAAGGTTCTCTCTAAAAAATTCGTTAAGAATGGCATCTCATTGGTCATCATTTTGATCTTTATTGTGCTAACCACCTTGTTTTTTGATGCTAGCCATGTATGGAATGCGGGGAAACTACTTGCTCAACATCCTTTTTGGCTTCTTTTCATGTTTGGTCTTTATTTTCTTTCCTTTTGTTTAAAAGCGGTGGCTTGGAAGCTGTACCTAAACGGGAAATCAAGCATGTTCTCTTGCTTATTAGGTATTCTTTACAGCTTATTTATTAATCACCTTCTTCCTATTAAGGTCGGTGATTTGGTTCGAGCGGAAGTGTTGAAAAATAGAGAAAAGCAAGTAAATAGAGAAGAAGCGTATCATTCTGTTATCGTCCTAAGGGTGATGGATATGGTCTGTTTAATCGGTATCACTTTTGTTGGGTTACTTGCATTAGACATCATCTACAGTATCCCGACATGGCTGATTCTCGGTGGACTATTGCTTGTTTTGCTAGCTCTAATCATTAGTAGACAATTTTTCAGCAGCTTTTTACAAAGGCAATTTGTTTTAATGAAGAGTGCGTTATTAGGATGGAAGGGATTCGTTATTATTTTTGCCACATTGATTAGTTGGATATTAGAAGCAGGGGTATTGTACGGTACGGTACATATTCTTACAGAAAAGGCGAGCTTACTAGAGTTAGCTTTTGTAAACAGCTTGACGATTGCTGGGCAAGTATTTCAAGTGACCCCTGGAGGAATCGCAAACTACGAAAGTGTCATGACCTTTGGTTTAGGTATCATAGGAATTTCGTTGAAAGTGGGATACACAATTGCGGTCATTAATCATGCCATTAAGTTCTTTTTTTCCTATATCGTTGGAGCATGTTGTTTTTGGATTCATCCAATCAAATTAGACACCATTAAGAGTTTGGCAAAATCGAGAGGAGTTAGTAGAAAGTGAAAAGTGCTTCAAAGTTTGAAAAAGTGGCAGCCCGATGTTGGAACTTACTTAATGAAGGCAAGCCCTTTACACCTATTTTTGTATTAGGAACGTTTCTTTTGTTTCATTTTAGGGATATGGCTTCGGTCGCGAATCTATCTTCAATCTTGCTATCATTACTGGTGATTATCCCGATTTTAGCCCTGTATTTTATCTTTGATTTTCCTTTATTTTTAAGAAATTACTTATGGATTCCTTTTATTGCTTATTTAATTGTATGGAATGATGTTCATCTTCCATTATTACTGTTTGCGATAGGTCTTTATTTCTTTTTTACCGTCTTTTTCTGGGGTACTCTTTATTATCATTTAAGAATTGGGACCTCGTGGTTGAATTTCACCCGTTTTTGGAAGCTAGTTATGAAAAATAGTGATTCAACCAGCGGGAATGCACAGGAACAATTGCCTAAGTTTTTACTCGTGTTATCTATTTGGCAGTTAGTTTATGACAATCATCGTTCAGGCGAGCCTGTTGAGTATCTTTACATCTTAGTGTTCTATGGTTTTATTTTCATTTTTGCTTGGATCTTACACCGCTACTTGTTTGATTGGAAGCCAGCGATGTATGCGGATTATACAAAGGATTCTACGGAGCCACCAATGAAAGCTCTCTCTGATAAAGTCGTTGTCATCGTTATTGATGGGATGAGAAAGGAACGATTTTACGAGGCAAATACGCCCTTCCTCGACTACTTGAAGGAAAACGGGACGGAGTATACGAATATGGAGACGGTGTATCCGGCAAGAACGGTCGTTTGTTTTACGTCGATGTTTACAGGAACGTATCCATTTGAGCATGGGATTACGTCCAACATGGTTTGGAAGCTGGGGATCAAGGTAGAGAGCATTTTTGACTCGTTACGTAAGGTAGGGAAAAAAGGCAGGCTTTTAGGGATTGCCCATTTGGTCGATTCGATGGGAGACGATGTCGAAACCGTTACAGCTGTTATGAATAATGATGAAGCAGATCCGAACATTATGAAAAGAGCAAAAAAAATCATGAAGGAACAGGATCCGGACTTATTCATTGTACAAATGATCGCAACGGATCAAACAGGTCATTCAAGAGGGGTCCTGTATGATGAGTACATTCAAAAAATCGAAGAAGCAGACGCTTTGGTTAAGGATTTTGTTGAGTGGCTTGAAGAAGAAGGGAAAATGGAGAATACAACATTATTTATTTGCGCGGACCACGGGCAGGCAGACGGAATTGGCGGACACGGTCACCTCGATGAAGGGGAGCGCTTCGTTCCATTTTTTATTCACGGCCCACATATTGAGAGAGGCAAGAAAGTAGAGCAAAAGCATAGTCTCGTTTCTATGGCTCCAACATTAGCACATCTTTTAGGGGCACCTTTCCCTAGCCACAGCCGTGGAAAAGTACTAATCGAAGCGATTAAGGAAAGTAGAGAGTAAAAATGAATAGACAGAAGGTAATCGTATTTTTACCAGCCTATAATGAGGAAGAATCGATTGGGGAAGTCATAAAAGGCATTCCCCGTGACTTCCATAATGCGGTCGAGGTTCGTGTATTAGTAATAGACGATGGTTCTACGGATGATACTGTCCAAGTAGCGAAAGAAGCGGGTGCTGATTATATCGTAAGCTTTGAAAAAAATCAGGGTCTTGGAGCCGCGGTTCGAGCAGGGATCAAGGAATGCTATAAGCATGGTGCTGATATTGGAGTCATGATTGACGCAGATGGAGAGTATCCAGCAAAGCAAATACCTGAATTGTTACAACCGATTTTTTCAGGAGAAGCGGATTATACGATGGGCTCACGATTTTTAGGAACGATTAAAGGGATGAAAATCCATCGTCGACTTGGCAATTATTGTTTCACTTTCATTCAAAGTCTGCTATTGAAAAAGTGGATATACGATGGCCAATCCGGAATGAGAGCCTTCTCCCGACAAGCTCTTGAGCATGCGGAAATCATTCATGATTATAATTATGCACAAGTGATTACATTAAATTTAGTGAGAAAGGGATTCCGTGTTCAAGAAGTGCCTATTCAATATCAAGTACGAAGGACAGGAGAGTCATTCATCACCTTCAGAGGGTATCTTTCAACAGTACTTCCTGCAATTTTAAAGGAAATAAGTAGACCCGTTCAAAAAGTAGAGCTCGATTACTCAGCTCACATAATCAGTCAATCATCAAAGGCTAGAAATCAGTTTATTCAGGGGATTTATCCATCGAATTTACACACAAAATAGACATAAAGTTTAAATTGACACTCAGAATGATAATCATTATCATTGAGGATAGGAGGCAGGTATATGATTAAGAAGCTTTTGTTTTTTAGCTTGTTAGTAATCCTTACTTTTACCAGTATGTTTACAACATCAGCTAGTGCCTATACGTACGGAGATCCAAACAAAGAAGAGGTGGCAGAAGCCTATAAAGAAATTCTCATAAAGTTGGATCAAGATCCACCAAATTTTGCTGAGTCAAGAGAGATTTATGAGTCAGTAAAAGAAGAAGTAGATATGCATATGGGAGCAGAGCCTTCAGAGTTTATTCTTGCTGGAATTGATTCCGAGGATAAAGAAGCTACCATTGAAAATATGGAAAAACTATTAGTGCTAAATATTGCAAGAAGAATGGAAAATATCGAGGGAAAATTTACCGAGTATGACACAAGTAAAAAGTTATTAGCGAAGGCATTTGCTACATATGAAGCATTGTCACCTAGAGTAGAAGCGGAAAATCCTGAATTAGACGAGGAATTAAAGGCTAGCTTTGACGAAGCGTTGAATGCACTTGGTAATCCGGGACTATTCGGGGTTGGAAAGAAGGAATCAGACCTAGAGGCCTTTAAGATAAATAAGGAAGAAATCCTAACCAATTTGCAGAAGGAATTTCAGTTAAAAAGCTTGGAAGTAGGTCATTTTTCTGAAAGTGCAACAGAAACAGAGTCTGCTGGAAAGAAAGAATGGACGGACATCTCTAATATCCGAAATTGGATCCCGTTAATTCTGATAACTGCAGCGATTGTAGGGGTTATTGTCTTTGCGATTCGAAAAAGAAATCGTAAATAAAAGTCATCATGGGGAAGGTGAAAAACTGTGGAAATTCAAGCCTTGTTGATTACATTTCGTGAAGTACTTGAAGCACTACTCATAATCGGAATCATCACAACTTATCTGAAAAGAATGGATCACGCGCAATACAATAAATATGTTTGGCTAGGTGCAGGTCTAGCGGTCATAGCGAGCGTTGGGGTTGCTATGCTATTTCAAGTGGTGTTTACAGGTTTTGCAGCGATGGGGAATGAAATCTATTTAAAAATAGGAATTATGCTCGTGTCCACAATTCTCTTGACCCAGATGGTTTTTTGGATGGCAGAACATAGTAAGGATATCAAAGGAAACATGGAAGGAAAAATGAACAAATTTATTTCAACTGGTAATATTGTTGGGATGGTCATTCATTCCTTCTTAGTTGTCCTCCGTGAAGGAGTAGAAACAGTCTTCTTTTTTGCGGCTATTACAGGTGGAAATATTGGAGCCGCCCTACAAGGCTGGGGTGCTCTTACGGGAGTCATTATCGCGGCTGTTGTGTCGTACTTCTTCTTTAAAGGTACGATGCGCATTTCATTAAAAACCTTCTTTAAAGTAACGGGAGCTTTCATTATTTTAATTGCGGCAGGATTACTCGTTCAAGCAATATCTATGATGCAAGATGTTGGAATTATCGGCAGTGTCATTCCACATGTATACGATATTACATGGTTTTTACCGGAGCACTCCATCGATCATGCGCATTATGTTAGAGACCATGGGGTTGAACCACTTCTGTCTGGTGATATAGGAATCTTCCTAAAAGCATTATTCGGATATTCATCCATGCCTTCAATAGAAGAAGTGATTGCTTATATTGGTTACTTTGTAGTAATTTATCTATTAACAGGATATCAACCTAAGGAGAAGTCAAAAAGTGCTGCGGAAGTAACTACTTTCAACGCACAGGTAAAATAATTTTGTAAGGGTACAAGGCACATGTCTTGTACTTTTTCTTTAGAAGTTGCTTGAAATAAAGGTGTGATTTATGTTGAAAAATGTGAAACCAAGTATCATTATTTCTCTGAGCCTTATGTTCATCATATGGATGTTTTTATCACAGGTGACAAATCTAAATTCATTTGCTTCCACCTATGATCAAGTCGACTTTGCTTTAGCACTTGAGCGTTATGATCTTTTAGCTATGCAGCCTCATTTTCCTGGATATCCATATTTTATTCTAGGGGGCTATCTCGTGCACCTTTGGGTACAAGATAAAGCGGCATCCTTGACGTTATTTAATATTCTTCTATACACCAGTGCCATGATCCCGATGTATAAAATATCGCGAGCTCATTTTTCCGTAGCGATAAGTGTTTTAGTTGCAACATTAACTTATTGTTCGGGGTTTGTCGTTCTTATGGTTAATCAGCCGATGTCGGAAGGGGCAGCGATTGCGGTACTATGGTGGTATGTTTGGAGTATCCATGTTGCATGGAAAAAACAAAGCTTTTGGTCACAGGTTATTCCGTTATTCTTGTTAAGCATATTGCTAGGGATTCGATTATCCTACCTTCCGTTTTCCATTGGTGTACTCTTTCTTTTGTATAAGCTATGGAAAGAAAAACAATTGCTACTGAAGGACATGGTGCCCCTAGTTCTTCTAGCAGTTCTTTTTCAGTTGCTTTGGGTAAGTGGAGTCGCACTTACGGAGGGGGGATTCGTCGGTTTTATGAAACTCGCTCTGTCTTTTACGAGCGGCCATTTCAATGATTGGGGTGGAGCAGCTACCTCGGTCGACCGATCTTTTTTTAGCCGTATGTATCAACTAATCATTGAAAATATAGGCTGGACAGGGATTGGGATAAGGTCATTTATTCTAATAAGTATGTTTGCAGTAATGTTTCTTTGTTTTTTTCAAGCTTTCAGTTGGAAAAGAATCAAGTCAAACTATTTATTCCAACTTTTCACCATACTGATCGTTGTTTATTTTTCATGGGTGTTATTTGCACAGAATGTAGAAAAGCCAAGGCATATTATTCCCCTGATTACTCTAGGGACATTTTGTTTATTTTCGATGGTTTTTTCGAAATGGAAAACCACCCTTATGATCACCTTTTCATTATTACTATTGTCTGTCCAAGCTTACCAAACTACGCTTTTATTAAAAGAGCAGGCAAGCGAGCTTCCAGCTACCTATGAATTAGGTGCTTATTTGGAGAATCAAACAGAACCTTTTGTTATATATGCTTGGGAGGAATCGAGGGTTTTTACGTATTTAGATACATCGTTTCCACATAAGGAAATTAACACATACTCAAAATTTTTACATGATCAATCGTATTATAAAAATAAGGATATCTTGTTAACCAATAGTGTTCTCGAAGGATTTATATCACAAGGAGAAGATCTAACAGGTAAGGTGGAGGTAGTAGAGGAGTTTTCCTCAAACTCATTGTTTGACCCTGTATATCATCATATTATTTTGTATAGGTGGAAGGGAGGGATGGACGAATAGTATCCCACAGCAGGAACTAGCAAATAGAATTCCCTATAAAAATAGTGAAATCCTACCCTCTTGAAAAAAGGATTTTCCTAGCTTTCGGGCGAAACCTAATTAAGAAAGTCTTTTGATAGCTGACTTATTTGATTTTTTGTATTTGTTGAGGGGGGATTAGATGGAATACGCGTATGAATGGGTGGA
>NZ_JAKFCQ010000205.1:0-2369 GCF_036676585.1 Robertmurraya sp. | reverse complement strand
GAATACCTAAGAAAACCGGAATGGTTGAAAATAAAATTAAATACGAATGAACATTATACTGGCTTAAAAAAAATGATGCGTGAAAAAAACCTGCATACGGTATGTGAAGAGGCGCGCTGCCCCAATATTCACGAATGTTGGGCTGAGAGAAGAACGGCTACCTTCATGATCCTTGGTGATACATGTACACGTGCCTGCCGTTTCTGTGCAGTTAAAACAGGATTGCCAACAGAATTAGATTTGGCAGAACCAGAACGAGTGGCAGACTCTGTTCAATTAATGAACTTAAAACATGTTGTGGTTACTGCGGTAGCCCGGGATGATTTAAAAGATGGCGGTGCAGGAGTTTTTGCAGAAACCGTTAAAGCGATTAGAAGAAAGAATCCTTTTACTAGCATTGAGGTTCTCCCATCAGATATGGGTGGAAAGGAAGAAAATCTAGCATTGTTAATGGATGCAAAGCCTGACATCTTAAATCATAATATTGAAACGGTAAGAAGACTTACACCAAGAGTTAGAGCGCGTGCAAAGTATGAGCGTTCATTAGAATTTTTGCGCAGAGCGAAAGAAATGCAGCCTACAATACCAACGAAATCAAGCTTAATGGTTGGTCTTGGAGAAACAAAAGAAGAAATTATCGAGGTCATGGATGACCTAAGAGCAAATAATGTAGATATAATGACAATTGGACAATATTTACAACCCTCTAAGAGCCATCTAAAGGTTGAAAAATATTATCGTCCAGAGGAATTTGCCGAATTACGCGAAATTGCCATCACTAAAGGTTTTAGTCATTGCGAGGCTGGTCCGTTAGTACGTTCATCCTACCATGCAGATGAACAGGTTAATGCAGCAGCTAAGCATAAACAATTGCTTGGAGAAACTGAAGCAAAAGAAGCATAAGATAAAATGAAAAGCAGAAGCGCCTAGGCGCTGTAGTAGTCAAAAAAAGAGTTCAGTCTGCACATAACCCTGTCAAGTAGACAATGAAAAAAAGAGAACACTAAGCTGCGGCCTTTTCTCGGTATTCAATCGGGGAAAGGCCTTTAAATTTTTCTTGGAATCGTTCCTTATTATAAAACTCAATGTACTCCTGGACAGCCTGATATGCTTCCTCAAGGGTTTTAGGACGCACTAAATACAACTTCTCTGTCTTTAAATGTGAGAAGAAACATTCAATACAAGCATTATCGTGGCAATTTCCTTTTCTAGAATGACTTCCTTGGATTTTAAGCTCCTTTACATGATTCTCATATGTTCTAGTTGTATATTGGAAACCTTGATCTGAGTGGATAAGTGCATTCTTGGCAAAAGGTACTCCTTCTAATTGTTTTAACGTATTTAATACTAATTCAAGGTCGTTCCTTTCTGATAATTGCCAAGCTACAATCTCATTATTATATAAATCTAAAACCGCTGATAGATAGGCAAAATTTTCTCCTACCCGCACATATGTAATATCCGTAACTAGCTTCTCAAACCGATTTTCTGCAAAAAACTCTCTGTTAAGTACGTTAGGAAATACAACAGATCCTCTACGTCCGTAGAACGGTCTTTTCTTACGAATAACTGATTTTATTCCCAATTCCCGCATTAAACGACGTACACGTTTGTGATTTACAACAATGCCTTCTCTAAATAAAGCCCGCCTCATTCGTTTATAGCCATAGTAGGGGTGTAATTTATAAATGGCTAGAATATGTTCCTTTAGCAATACATCCTCTTCCATACGAATAGACCGTTTAGACCGACTATTACACCATTTGTAGTATCCTGCTTTAGATACCTCACCAATCTTAAGAAGCCACGCAAGTGGGTGCTTTTTCCTTAATTGATCAATGATTTGAAACCTTTCTGCCTTTAAGACCACTCCTTCCCATGTAGATTTGGATTGCGCTTTTTTAGGTATTCTACCTGCGCTTTCAAGTAAGCATTTTCATCCTCTAAGCTATTAAAATTCCTTTTATTCCACTGTCCTCTTAGATCTTCAAAAGACACATTATTCCTTACTTTCTTTACCCACTCGGCAATTTGGGCATCACTCTTAATCCCAAAGCGTTCTCGAAGCTGTCGGTAGGACCAGCCCTCCTCCAGCTTCAAACGAACTACCTCACGTTTTAATTCCTCTGTATATGTACTAAATGTTTGTCCCTTTTTGGCCATAGAAAAATCCCCTCCCAGGAAGACTATTAAGAACATCATACATGCTCTCTTTTTTTAATGTCTACCTGTAGGGGATAATACCAGTTACCCAAACAGGTTACTCTTTTTTTATTCATAAACTTTTCAGATTATTTTCTAAAATAAAGTTGAAAAACCCAAACACGTCACATATAATAAAAATGTACATTTCCAAATAAACAATTTAA
>NZ_JAKFCQ010000204.1:0-23730 GCF_036676585.1 Robertmurraya sp. | reverse complement strand
CAAAAAAAGCTGCGTTATTCTGTAACTACCTTAAACTTATTACTCATTCTTGGAAGGAGGAACTCTTCCTAAACCTGATTTTCATGACTGGGTTGCGGCTGAAAGGCCATGGATGTTTTATTTCAAACTTATCAGTCAAGTGTTATACGCATAAGGCTACGCTAGTAGCTTTCTTATCGTGATTGAAAAACGATAGCTAATTGTTCAGCCAACTCCCGCAAATCCGTTATCGCTTGTCCCGTCGTTTCGTACCCCTCTTTCATTTTGGGAGTATCCCCTGACTCCATTCCTTCCATCTCAAGACTCATTCCCTGCCGGTAACGCAATAAAATGCCTTCATAATATTCCTTCAGCTTCATTAGTTCTGGATGATCAGGCTGATACTCATTATGCATCTTGTTCCAGAGAAACAAAATATCCTTTTTCGCCTCCTCCATCATTTCACTAGCTTCATGCCATTCATCATGCGCTTCCATTTCTTGAAGAGCAGCCTCTAGTTCTCCCATCATTTCCTCAGCAGATGCAGCTGACTTCAGGACAGCCTGAATAAAATCTTGGTCTTGCTTACTTATTGGTCCTTTTAGCGGCTCAATCTGCATCTTATTGATTTTTCCTTTCGTCATTTCCTGATTCTTCATCGATTCGTTGCCGCAACCTGATAGAAATAAAACAATAGATAAAAGGAGTATGCTCCAATTTAGTGGCTTCATTTATTACCCTGCTCCTAAAAATCGCAACATTTCGTCCTGAATTAAGAGCAGGACACCTCCCTTCTATAGCCAATAAATTTTATTAAATCTCCATAATAGTCTACAACTTTTTACTCCATATCTCTTCAACACTTTCCCGTCTAATGTTGTTAGATTACATTGCTTCTTTTCTGGATACATTGCAGTTACCCATCCAATATACTTTTCACCATTCTTTTTCTTATACTCAATTAAATCTCTATGTCTAAATCCTTCAGCTTCATCAACTTTTGCTTTACTTTTCCTTCTCATTAGTTTAATGATCCATTCTTTTACATTCACCTCGCCTACTTTCAATCCGCAAATCACAACAGCATCATTACTATGTGACTTCTCAATATCCCAATCAATTCTTTTATTTGCCGTATCTCCACCTGTTGTTAATTCCAATTCAGTAATCTTACTTAACTCACTTCTCATATAAGACTTCCCTTGCATAACGTGTTGCGCATAATCAAACCTTACATTCTTACCACCAATCATTTTTTGATATTTTTCAATAAACAGTTCTTCTTTTCCCTCTGTTTTATCATGACAATCAGAACAAAGGGTAATTAAGTTTGATATAGTGTCACTTCCTCTCAGTCTTCTAGGAATAATGTGATGAACTTCTAGCATACAGTTAATTTTTCCGCATTCCATACACTTATTACCATCTCGTATAATAACTGCTTTTCTCAAATTTTCATCCAGTCTATTAGATTTTTGATATTGCCAACGATATAGTTTCTTACCTTCTGTTAATGCACGAATATCAATAGTAACATCTTCAAGTACAATTTTGTCAACCGAACACCATTTATTTAGTTTATTTATGACTCTCAAAACACTATCTTTCTTTTGTTTGATACTTGGTGCAATTCTACCTTCACGCATACTACTTGATCTATTATTGAATCTTACAGGTCGATATTTTTTGTGTTGCCTGCGATATTTTCTGTATCCTCTACGTACATCCATTAAATGTTTTACGTCTTGGCGAAGCTCGATTTGTCCTTTAAATACAATTTTATTCTTGTTTTTACACTGTTGTACTATAGCGATTCCTACATGTTTTGATCCATCATCGATCCCACAAACGTACTGCGATTCATCTTCTTCGTCAGGATTAATTTCTTTCTTTAATTGAATAATCATAGGATATTTACTAACTAACTCTGCTCTACTTTTGCGAATTAAATACCAACCTTTATTTACTTTTGTTGGTGACAATTGTTTCCCATTGCTATCTAACACAAAACAATATTCAGTCATTTCTGACCAGCCTCATTTCTGGAATTTTTCGTCTTGCCCAAGTCGAAGTGAGGACGTGTATTTTCGGTGTTTAGCTTCCATAACCTAGGTAGCGGTCTTCCTCAATACTCACAGATCAACGGACTGACGATTACATCCGAGGGTGTGTCTTCACCTTACACTTCAACATAGTTCATCATGCTAAAATGGTTTCCCATCTCTACACTCACTAAGGCTTGAGAACACCAAACAGTCATCATAATAATCTAAAGGTTACGATTTGTTATGAAATTTAGTAACTGATTGAAGTTCCTTATACTCTTTAAACTCCTTTTCTTCTATTCTATGAATATAGGGAGGAAATTTAGAAACCATTTATGAAATTTCATGCAGCTTGGGATAAAAAAAAGGATGTACTATGTTAAATCTACATGGTAACATCCCTTTTCTGAAATTATGTTCCCCAACGTAAAGCAATAGACCCCCAGGTTAATCCCCCGCCAAAGCCCACAAGCACAAGGAGGTCCCCATCCTTGATTTTGCCTAAGTTCACTTCTTCTGCCAGCGACAACGGAATTGTTGCACCCGATGTATTACCATATTTATCAACGGTGATGGAAATCTTATCGGCAGGAATCCCCAGCTTCTCTCGTGCATTATCAATGATTCTCGTATTAGCTTGATGAGGAATTAGAAAATCAATGTCTTCGATCGAAAAGCCGGCTTTATCCATGACGTTCATAATCGTTTGCGGCATTTGACGTACGGCAAATTTATATACTTCGCGTCCATTCATTTCCAAATAATCTTGGATAACGAGCTGATTGGCTCCACTTCCATCAGCCCCCATGTCAAATGACAGGATGCCTCGATCACTAGACACAGGCCCCATCACTACAGCTCCCGCTCCATCACCAAATAGTACGGCCGTATTGCGATCTTTCCAATTCAGCTTTTTCGACATCTTTTCTGCACCAACCACCAATACACGTTGATTAGCACCAGTCTCAATGAATTGCTTGGCCAAAATCATAGCGTACACAAATCCGGAACAGGCGGCACTGACATCCATGGCTCCGACTGTTCTAGCTTTAATCTTTTCCTGAACCAGACAGGCCACAGAAGGAAATACATGATAATCCGGGGTACTGGTTGCCACAATGATCAGATCGATTTCATCGACACCGATTCCCGCATGTTCGATAGCGGCCAAAGCGGCCCTGGATGCTAAATCTGACGTATTCATGTCATCAGCTGCAATACGTCTTTCTTTTATTCCTGTGCGTGAGACGATCCAATCATGACTAGTATCCAATATTTCCTCTAAATCATGATTCGTTACCACTCGTTCGGGCACATAATGACCTATTCCTAATATTCCAGCTCGCTTCATTTATCTTCCCTTCCCACTATTTAATTCAAGTCGTACTCCCATCGATGTTGTTTCTTTTCTAACTCAGGAAAAGGGTACGGCCGTATTCTTCTTATCAATGAATAATCGGAGTTTTTGGATCCAAGCTTCAAATGCAGGATAGGAAGCAAGAACAGGAGTATCATAACCAGAACGGACCATATTCCTTTGTCTGGCCATTCTTCCCCTCCTCATCGATTGTACAAGTTTTCACTTCATTATCCACTTTTTCCCTAGACGAGTCAATGCTCTGCCAGAACTAAAAAGGCGTCTCCATCAGTTTGGGGACGGGACACCTTTTCATGAACATCATCTGGCTGAATTATAAAACCAATTCATCAATCGTTTCAACCAAGTAGCCAATCTCTGGCTTGGTTACTTGGGCATTCGCTCCAATCGTCTCCCCTTTATGCCGAAGATCATCCGAAATCAGCGAGGAAAATATGACAACTGGCAGTTTTTTGAGCACTTGATGTTCCTTGATCCGCTTCGTCAGATGAAGCCCGTCCATCTGTGGCATTTCAATATCCGTTATCAACAATTGAACTTGCTCAAAAGCCTTCTCCCGATGCTGCTGAACCAGATTCTCCAGGTAATCCCAAGCTTGCTTGCCATTGTGGAAAAACTGAAGCTGATGATATCCCGCACGCGTCAGGGTTTCTTCGAGCATTTTACGAAGCAATGGCGAATCTTCGGCGACTATGATATTTTTATCCTTTCGCTCTCTCTGACTAATATCTTTGATCGAATTTACGTTTAATCCTCCCTCTGGATTTACTTCCACTAAGATTTTCTCAAAGTCTAGCAGCAGAACCATGCCATCCTGCATTTTCACAATTCCAATTAACAATCCTTCTACACCTTGGAAGAAGTCAGCTGGTTTTTCAATTTGTTCCCATGAAATCCGATGAATTCGCGATACGGTTTCTACGTGAAAAACAACTTTTATCTTATTCATTTCCGAGACAATAAACTTCCCCCAGCTCCCCTGATTGGGAACCGACAAGTCTAAAACAGCGGACAAATCAATAACCGGCATCACTTCATTACGAATCTCAATAATCCCTTCAACAAACGGATGAGAATTAGGAACTTTCGATACAGGAATAGGCTCCATAATCTCTCTAACCTTCATAACATTAATGGCAAACCGGGAATCATGAATGCCAAATTCAATAATTTCCAGTTCATTTGTTCCACTTTCCAATAAAATATTACGATTTTGATTATTAGACATCATCATTATTACCCCTATCTCTATTTTTACGTACTCTCCGTTTACTTACCTCTATCATATCTTATCCGATACATTTCGTGGGAATGATATTCTAACAATTTTACGTCAGGCGGTAAACAAAAAAACCCATCCCATGAGTAAATTCTCAAAGAAAGGGGCTTTCTGCTTTTCATGAAAAATCAAATTCTTAGTCGATTGCAACAAGTACAATGACAAGAAGAACATAGAGAACAAGCACAGTAGTAAAATTTTGTTTACAGCTCATCGTTCTTCCCTCCTTCTCCTACCTCATATGATTAGTCTATGAAATAAGAAGTACATCGGATTAGGAAGAAGTCTAATTTCAGAAAAAAGGGCTTGTATATAAGAAAGCTACTAGCGTAGCCTTATGCGTATAATACTTTCTGATAAGTGTATAAAAAGAGGTTGAATCCATTGATGAATTCAACCTTAAAAACTCTCAACGCTAAACGTTATCATTTAGCTTACTTTTATTATAGGAGATTCATTCACTATGGGCACTACAAACTATTTTCCAATTGACTCGACACGAATTTCCTATTTACCACTATGTAACCCAAAATCCTACTGCAAACAGAAGAAGTACACTCAACGCTGCTCCTACTTTCATCCGTGTTGACCATGCGAGCGGCTTCCCCATTTGCTGCACTCCTTTCTACGGCATTTCCAGGACACGTTTTGCTCCATAGTACGGATAATGTTCCAAAAACCAGGTTGCATCATCGACGACAACAGCCTCCGAAGCAGAATGAACAATTTTGTTATTGCCTATGTAAATGCTTACGTGTGTAATTTTACCCAATTCATACGAATCAAAGAATAATAGATCACCCACTTGTAAATCTTCTTGTTCAACCGAAGTTCCAACTAAAAATTGTTCTTCAGAAGTCCGGGGTAGCTTCACCCCGAGCTGTTCCATCACATACTTCGTAAAGCCGCTGCAGTCGAAACCTTCAGGGCTTGTCCCGCCAAATTGGTAAGGTATGCCGATCAGCGATGAGACCACATTTTGCAAACGAGATTCTGATAATTCAGCCGAACGGGATGCCTTTACGTTTGATTCGATGGGTTGAAGAAAAGGAGTAGCGACATAACCGATAGAACCATCCAACTGTATCTTAGACCAAAATTCATCTGATTCTAATAACTGTACCACCATTCCCTGTGTAAGGATGCGAATGACTTTTGCCTTTAAATCATTGCTTTCTCGCATATTCAAAAAGTCTGCGGAGATCATTACTTCGGGCCGTTTAAAGACAACAGGGTTCTGACTTATTAGGGTTGGCTGATTAACTTGTGTGGGCGCTTCACTAGAGATCCTTAGCTTTTGACCAATTTTTAATTGATCAGACGAAGTTTGATTCCTCTGTTTAATCATGTCCATACTCACTCCATATCGCTTAGAAAGGCTATAGAGCGTTTCTCCTTTGGCCACCATATGCACCGTTTCCTCTGCTTGAACGGCAGGTATCAATAATAAGGAGGTTAGTAGTAATCCTGCTATCTTCTTCATCTTGTTGCCTCCCAAGCTACTAATCTTTCAATCTCTCTTTCTAGTATAGCTAATAATCGACAGAAAAGTAAAAATTTTTATGTAAAATTGTTATAAATTGCTTCTTTATTCCTATTATACCATGATATTTCGACCTATCCTCTGAACATTAAGTGAAACGAAAAAAACGAGTCCCTCTTGGAACCCACTTTTCCTCATTTTATTTGCTTCCAAGCTAAAAAAGTCACACTTTATATTCAACATGATTTATCTTCATCTTTCCAAAACTCTGCGAATTCCTGCGCCTCATTCCGAACAGGAAAAAAAGGAACCTTCGGACTATAGATCAACGAGTCAGCAGGCGTATCAAATACGGATGCACTCGTAATCACCTCTGCATCGCCAATTAAAAATAAGGATGCACTACCGACGCCTCCCACTTTAACATTCCCCACTTGGATTTTCTTATTTCGAATACGTACATTCATTCAACATCCTCCTTTCGCTGACTGCTGATGCTCTACGTCGAATCAACATTCCCTTACCAACACTTGTTGTACCCATCAGGGCCTCCTTCACTTCCTAATCTATGATTTAGAGTCCGTAGGCGTTTGCCTTTTTTTCCTGGAATCGTGATGAACATCCAGAACATTTCAACATACTATGAAATCAAGGATTAGAAAAAAGGATGTCGTTGCTATGCCCGCCATTGTTGGAACTGTAAATGTCAATCACATTAGCGGAGTGTTTAACATTGGAGATGTCCACACCATTTCCCCAAAAAACTTGGCGAAGACATTTGCTGGCGGCGGATCTTTTAATTCCGGCGATCGACTCAACATAAAAAACGCTCCAAGCATCATCAATGTTTATGATTCTGATACCTATGAGCAAACGATCCTGTCAAACCCGACTCCCAATGCCTAAGGAAAAGGAAGGAGATTAGGATATGAACTTTTTTATTCAACAAGAAATTACAATTAATACCATCAAAATAGAAGGGATATCCAATTCCTCTGTTTTCCAAATCGGCAGTGCCGGACTCATTAAACCCGTTTCCAACCTCTACAATACCGGCGGGTTCAAAGAACCTGCTCCAACAGTCAGTCCCATTCCTTTCATTCCCTTGACGGAACCGCAAGCCTAATTTTCACTTTCCAGGAAAGGAATGTTACGGAAAGGATGATGAATTTGTACTATCAATCCGAGTGGATTCAATATGTCCAGCAGCTCCAGTCCTATATGCAAGCTCAAAGTATGAAAATGGAAGAAATGAACCGCATGATCCAACAACTCATCGGAGAGATTAACGATTTAAAGAAAACAGGCTCACCCCCTCCCGTCATCCGCAACGAATACAAATTCGATTTGCTCAAAGTCGAAAAGCTAGAAGGAACATTAAACATTGGAATCAGTCCGAATGGAAAAGATTCTTCCATTGATGAGTTAGATGTCGATCAAGTAGTGGATGTCCCGGAAATGTGGCAGCAGCAACCGGAAATGGATCAAAGAATTCAACAGCAAATACATCAGTACTTAGATGTAGATGCCTACCAGACCTTAAAGTATATAGAACAGGAGAATCAATACCCTCTGGATGAGCCCTACCGGAAATTTATTGTAGAAGACGTAAAAAAACAAATTCACCCGCGTATTCAGCATTATATGAAAAAGGTTTCACTTGATAGGGCGGATTCTGAACGGATCACTCAAGCTGAAAAGGCCATTGTTCAAAAAGTCAAAAAAGATATAGACAAAACCTTTGAAGCTTTTATTAAAAATCTGCCACGAAAGGAGAAAGCTCCGAAGTGAAATACATGGTCATCAATGGCCCGCTTTCCGTAGAAAAGGTTGAAATCACCTATTTGTCTACTTCCTCTATTTTTCTGGTTGGCGAACTAACACATGTGGCTCTCACCAGTGCTTTCGATACCCCACCTGAAAAAGTAATTGTAGGAGTATCTCTCCCGTTGGCGGAGTAACTAGGTGCATCTATGGAGAAAAGAACATCTTCCATTCAACATGTAAAACTCGTAACACTTTCTACTACCGCCGTATTTGAAATTGGTGACTCGAAGGAAATCTCCCCGGTTTCCAAAGCCATCGCGATCCAACGAGAAAAGGCGATCTTCCTTGTGGATGAGCTCCACTTTCTGGATTTCAATATTTTCTCTATGCCGATCCCACAACCCTTGGCCTATGAGTCCGTTGACATGGTTCGAATCAATGAATCTCCTCATATTCAAGTAGGCAGTATTGAACTTTTTAGTGTAAGTTCTTCCTCTGTGGTCCATTTGGGATCAAGTGAATCTATTCAGACTGATTCGCGCATCAAACATATCCGACACCTTTTTGAAAGAAAGCAGAAAATCCCCCTCAGAGGAGCTGAATGACTCTACTTATTCCATCAGGGAGGTAATTCCCTTGCCGTCTATCATAGGTGGTATTAACATTAACAGCAATTCAGGAACCGTGAACTTCGGAGATACGCTAAACATTTCCCCAATCAGCTCTTCCAAATCCGTGTCAGGGCAGGGAGGAGGAAATACGGGGAACCTTGTGAATACCATCAATGGAGCGAACTTAAATAATACAATAGATCCTGACCTGATTGATGAACCGATTACCGGAAATGTCTAAACAGGAGTGTGGTCAACCAATATTTTGGTTATCACACTCCTGTTATTTTCGTTAAGTGTTTACAGGGGTCTCTGAACAGCTGAAATCGACCGCCAATTTCCATATTCGTATCTAAACCTGCAGGGAATTCATAATATAATGGACCTACAGACATAAGCGAAAATAAAGGCTCTTACATCCTGGCCATATCTACCATGTAAGAGCCTAAATTTAATTTTCACACATTAGTCTTGATTTCGATTCATACCATTTTCCGCTTTAACAATCTGCTCCCACAGCCAAGATCACGAGAAGAATAAACAGAACCAGGATAATCAAAAACTCATCATCATTAAACAATCCACCAGCGAATGAACTCATACGTGAAATCTCCCCTTTCGTTTGTTCCATATATCCTATGAAGTCAAACGCCTATCCGTATAGTCATTCGCCTAGAAAAATGAAAATGGGCATATACACAAGAATGTCAGTTGTTAAAAAATCCTGGAACTAAAATTGTTGATTTCTCTGGGTTTGTAGATGCAGGTGATAAAATCTTAAAAAAGAAAGTCTGGAACCGGTAAAAATAAGTTGTAAAAAAAGTCGGAAACTAACAAATGTCTATTCCTTCACTGTAGGCATCTCAGGCAAAGGGAATTTTCCACCTTTATTTAAAAAACAATTAAATTCATGGGAAAATCCTCGAATTTCAAAACTATATTACCATATTTCAATCAGTTAGCGTTCGAAGGAACATCATTTCTTCATTTATACCTCCCTTTAATTTCCCAAAACGGATAGCCATATGCTAACTATATAAAAACTTTACCTTATTATTTACATTCACCCCTCCCCAAGTTTTGGAGAGGAACCATCATTTTTTCTCGACAAGTTTTGTGACAAACAACTTGTCATGGTTTTCAAGTATTTTAATTAACTCTTGTTGTACTACTGGACTATAATTGGTTGGTATGCCTGCTTTTTTCAACAGCTTCCAACCCTTTAATTGTCCACAACTACTTAATAATTGATTTGCAGCCCAATGAAGTCGTCGGATTTGGAATTGTTCTGTTGTCTCAACATGTTGGTCCATATTTTTTTTAGTAAGAGGTAATTTATTGATATGTTTTTTTATAATAGCTTTCTTTCCAAGTCGGAGCCCTATGGTTCCTATGGTTATTCTTACAGGTTTTTCTTCAATTAACATCAAACCTAATATCTTCTTTAGTGAATCGACTATTTCTTTATCTCTAAGTTTCCAATCTATCCGGCTATCTACTCTTTCTCCACACTTTGTATTAGGAGGGAGAATCATATATAGCCAAGGTTTATCATTTTTGTATAACCACATGAAATCTCTTGAATTTAGGTTTCTTATCGCTTGCTTTGTTGGAGTTTTCAAGTTTTCTAAAGATCTAAGCATTGATCTTCTACGAGCTATTTTGAGATGTGCAGAAGGAATATAACCATTAATTAATAATTTTTGCTTTTCTAGATCCACATGACTAAAAGAAACAATATTTTGGATATTTGTTTGTTCTGTTTGTTGTATTAGGGAGTCTACAGTTTCTCCTAAGAAAGCAAGTAATAAAATATGTCTCAAAGGATGACACGATACTCTTGGTTTCCTTAACAATTTGTGTAACCATGAGTGATTACTATCTAAATCTACAATGCTATATAGATGTTGTAATAAATCTTTAGAATAAAATTCACTAAAAGATCTGATTAATTGTTTGAATCGTATCCTCCCATTGGAGTCTGCAAAACCCTTTTTTTGTAATAAGGTATTATAATAATCCTTAATGCTGTCCAAACCAACGGAGTTAAAATTATTATTCAGGAGTGACTTAGTTTGCGCAGATATAAGCACATAAAGATCCCAGTTTTTGGTTATTACTGCATCTAATACGGTATCCACTTGATGTGATGGTATTGTTTTAATTGCTATATCTATAGGAACATACTTAAACTGATGTTCGTGTCTAGAATATACGACGGTAGAATATAATAAAACATTATTATGTTTGGGACAAATAAGTACGCCCGGAAGTTGGTTACTGATATGCCAATATCCACTTCCATACTGTTCTTCGTCCTCAATGTAGCATGCTTTACAATACTTTAAAAATCTTGGAGTTTTGATGCCGCTTGCCATGATCCCAATCCGCATATGAATCCCATTACCAAAATGCCCTTTCATACTATCTCTTATTTTCTCTACTCTCTCAAATGGCAGGAACGGAGAAAAGTAAGGGAATATAGTATGATTATCGATTAAATAGTCCGCATTAATGACTTTGTCAGGTATGTTTCTACATAAGTCATCTAAATGACTAGGAAGATCAAGAACAGAGGTAATCCTATCTGTACCAAACAAATCAATAAGTGTTTCTTTTGGGGACAAATTACCTGACATTAAATGGTATCTTGCAAAGGCACTGTATAGCAATTCATCTTTATATATATTTGGAAAAAAAGCAAGCATATGATGTTTACTCCTTTGTCATTAAGATCATTACTTTCTCCTCCAAGGCGTCTCTGTATATTTGCATTAATCCAACAGCAAACTTCTTTATTATTTATGTTATCTAAAAATTTCCGCATTTATCCCATTTACCTGATGCAGTAAATTTCTCTGATAGTAAACTCCAATACTTACCATTTTTTTTAATTTATATCATCAGTTCCTTTCCTAAGGGACTCCTTACTTAATTTTTTCCTAACCTGATAATCTTCTTTATTCTCTTCATACTGTTCTATAACGGCAATAGATAGAGGTAGTTTTTCTGGGCGTCTCGCCAATCTAGATCTTTGAAATGACTCTAGTGACTTCTTAATTCGTTCTTTTGAAATTCTAATTGTAATATTTTGCTTATATAAAGATAATGCCTTTTCTTTTATGTGCTCCGATAGTTCTTTATCAACTAAATCCCAATTTAATGCATGTGGGGAAACCGGTGGCAAAACTTCATCCATCCAATCCCTGTCAACTTTAAGCATAAATCGATACGTAGAATATCCAATTAGTTTTCTTAGGTGTGATCTTTTTAGATTGTTTACTGTAGACATAATTGAGACAATCTTATTCCTACAAGCATTTACCCTTTCTTCTTGGTAATCTATGGCGGTAACCGCTATTTCATCCAATAGAAGCTCATTTTCGAATTTAGGCAAATTAAGTAAGACGTATTTTTTCACAGTATTTCTATTAACCCCTAGCTTTCTAGCCGTTCCTCTATAACTTTTATACTGGCTATACGTTTCCAATATTGCTTGAACTTGTTGATGAGAATAGTGATTTGAGCTATAAGGACTATCAATTTCCCCCACAAGCAATGGTAAGTATTTCTTTACAATTTCTCGAGTCAACTTTAATTCAGTGGCTGTTTTATTTATTGAACACGTTCTTTCATACGTTGATACAATTAAATCATTCCACAAATGTCCATGATCTACTACAGAAACATTTATCTTTTCCGCTATATCCTGAGAATCCCAACTTCGGACATAAGTAAAACCGCAAGCTAAACAGCAAAAGGTACCTGTAATCCGATCTTTTCTACTGACTTTACGAATACATGACTTAATCGATAATTTCTTGTAACTCAAACAATATTTATTTTCACAGATCCAAGGACCGGTACCAAAAGGAATGATTGATGATACATTGGGTAATGATTTATTAATAAAACATTCAAACGAACTACAAATAAATCTAGATATCAGCAGAAGCAATGCAACATTGGGTACCTCTTTTTTAAAATTGATTTGATACCAAATGCGATTTTTAACACGAAGATAATCTTCTGTCATTCCCAATTTGTCTAATACTTCTGTTGAAAAAAAGTTAATAAAATCATCTACAAAAGCTCTTGGCTGGAATAGTTCCCCTAACAAAGTAATGTATTGTTTGGAATATAGCCAGGAAAGATATTTTACCTTTAGATAATCATGTGTTAGGCTTCTAGCTTTACTCAATAAAAAGCTTGTATCCTCCAACAGAGCTTCCTGAATAAAATGATTTTCTTCATGTAGGCTACTTACTTTGAAGTCAAGTAAGTTGTGTCCATTGCTACAACAAGGCTGCCCCAGGAATGTAAATCTCTTTTGTTCTGCTAGTGGAGTTTCACATATAGGACAATTAGATAAAAGAATTTTCTTATGCTTATAGCAAACAAAGATGTATTTACATTGATGAAGTCGATGAATATACACTTCACCCAAATTGTTATAGTCTTCTCTTATACAATCTAGACAGTACCTTATTTCATCAGAAACAATATGTTTAATATAATTTTTGGCATTAATACTTTTGTTCAAATCAGGATGAGAAACCAAATCTCTATAAACTTTATCCATTAAATGTTCGTTTAAAAACGGTTTAAGCAATGGAAATAACGTATGATTATATATAATGTCATCTGATGTCACATTCCCCGGGATACGCTCAGTTATTTCATTTAAATTTCTTGGCAGCGTTGTGTTACCTTTATACCCAAGGACCTCTTTTTTTGTTCTCTCATGACTAATATGTAGGCTTCTTACATGATATCGGTAAATTATGCTCCTAAAGTCTTCCTCAAGATAAGGTGTTGGAAAGAATGCCAATTTATTTTCTATTTGCGTATTCACAGTAACTTATGACCCCACTTATAACTTATTTCCTCCAGACGGTAGTTCTTTTTCCTGATTAAAAGATTAACTTTGAAAGTTCCTCTTCATCTAATGTATTTCCTTTTTCAACAAGTTTTTCATATATTTCATCCGAGTTTTGTTTTGTTCTATTTGCTACAGCCTGTCTGAGGTCCTCTTCTTCTAAGTATGTGCTTTGTTTCTTGTTCCTCTTTTTCTCCGGTTTAACTTCTGATTCTAACGGATTCTTAATATCCGATATGCCATTAGTTGTTAATACAATCTTCACAACTTCCTGTCTAAGCGCAACTAGATCTCTTTGACTTTCGTTATGAGCAATAACAGAACTTGCTATTTGTTCCGCAAGCTCTGATGTTGCACCAAAATCAATAGCCGTTTTGACGAGTTCTATATACCTATCTTGATCCTGTGAAACCTTTTCATCACGATAAATATGATGTCTAACTTCCCCTTCCATTTCAACTTTCTCAATTGATTTTTGTAGATATTCATCTAACACATCCCAGTTAGGTTTAAGATCATCAACCAGAGATAGACCCTCTGGATTATTAAGCTTTAATGCTTTTAAGAGCGGTTGTACCAATTGCATATATCTTTTCGCTACGGACTTTAATAATGTAGATGTAATTTTTTCATTACTGTCAATAGCTTCCCATTGTGCTAACATATAAAGCTTAACAGCAATATCTATAATTCCTTGAGATAATTCATACATGGTTTTTCTAATTGAGTCGTTTAAGTCAGTTTTTTTACTTGTCCATTGGTACCTCCATAGTCTTTGGATAAAGTATGCCCACTCCTCTCCCTCATCAAGTCTATCTATTATAAAATCTCCTTGACCTGTACATCTTCTAGCTTGACTAAAAGACCCGGATAACACCTTCAAAGCCTTAAACGTGCCAATGACTACCACTGGGACTCCTATCGTGTTAATAAGCTGAGTAAAATAGTTTAGTACCTTCTCAGCACCACCACTCTTCAAAGTGCTCAAATTTTGAATTTCATCAATAACCAGTAGACCAAGAGCGTGAAGAGTAGCGATTTGGGCCATGATTGGAATCAACATATCTACGGTGATACCTTTAGAAACAAACTTTTGAAAATAGTTTGTCCCTAAATGTGCATCAATCTCTTGTAAAAAATTAATACATAGACCTTTTATTGATCCATCAAATGGACAATTCAACTTCATCCACACGATTTGTTTTTGTACAAAAAAATTCCCTTTATATGCTTTATGTTGGATTACTTGGGGATAAAGCAAAAGTGAAGATTCGATCGCTGTGGTTTTCCCTTGCCCACTCACACCAACAATAGCAAGACCAGCGGCCGTTGAGCGAACACCTGCCAGATTATGACCTTCTTCATTTACATCTGCATCCAAAATTTCTTTAAAACCGATATGATATTGTCTAATATACTCTGGACTAAAAGGATTCCTCGCCTTATAGCCATGTCGGATAAGTCGGGATAAGCGCTGCTCTACAAGCAGATGATTTGGCAAAGGCTCAACATAGTCACTAATTTGCTGTACTAAATGCATCCGTACCTGTTTACCCAGTTTTCTTTGCTCTTCATGATAATCGGGATATTTTTTTATTTTCATTGCAACGTACTCTTCTTCAAATATTGGCGGTAAGGCCTCAATATAAGGATTATCTTTATACCCATCAATGACTTGTGGAGTATATTGGGCCTCTACTTGCTTCCCTCGTAAACTTGGAGTATATCGGTATAACTGTTGCATATCGATTTTTTTAACCATTATCTACCACACCTTTGTTTATCTTCTGCAACAAACTAAATTTGGATTTTGGAATGTAAATTTCCGACATTTCATTTGATTGTTCGTTTGTATCCAAGCTTTCAATCGTTTCTTGTTCTTTGTCCAACTCAAAGTATTGTTCTTTTCGGTTCTTATTGCGTTCATGCTTCTTATTTTTCTTAATATTCGCCTTTCGCTGTTCTTTGGTCATCGTTACATCTATTTCTTGCTCAGCCTTTTTTACTTCTTTATTTACAATAGCATCTAGTTTCGCATGTAACTCCACTTCTGATTGCAACTCAGTCGATAAGTACAAACTACTCCGAATTGACTCCTCATGTTGCTTTTCCTTAATTTCCTCCAGACTCAAATTACGGTAGCGGGAAGATTTCTCAAGTAAGGGGCATTTAATAAACCTTTTCCCATTGTCAATTTTTATGTATATATGATTCATACATCGCCTGTCATAAGCTATGGACACTCTGATTGACTTTCCTCGGATAAACCATCCCTGTTGGACTAAGGTATCACTACCGTAATACATCCCTTGAAAGTAGATTCCCTCATGATTTGCAGTTACCTTAGCTTCAGGTAGTACATTTAAACGCACAATATCTAAAGGAATTTCTTTTAGGTAGTGATCATGAGCTATCCCCCACATCCACAAATCTTTCGGAATGGGATTTACTTTGTCAATAGATAGCGCTTTATCTAAAGGATAGTGATGCATGAAATGATAATTATTTTTATGTAATACCATCTCAATCAACATACTGGTAAACCCCTTTAGGGTAAGCTTTGCATCAAGTACATAATCCGGCCCCCCCCTCTTCAGATATTCTTTTTTAACAGCCCCTGGCATCCATGGTTGTAGTGTGAGATTTACCGTCCTAAATTTTTGTTCTACTATACCTTTTAGATCTGGCCGATAAGGTGGAGTATTTTTAATTTTTATACCTAATGCATTGGCTAAAGAGTCTGCGTTCTTGCTTTCCATTTCTCCTCGATCTGCATAGAAATATTCAGGTAAATAATGACATGGCCATTCCTCTTCTTTAATTCGAATACCGTACTCTTCACAAAACTGTACTTTATCAGCTGCGGTATTCTCGATAGCCATCATCATCCCTTGCCAGGAAGGTCCTTCAAGTCCGACATAAATCCCCACAACCATATGGCTCCATACATCTACGACCATATATACTACCGGTCTTCCAATAATTTGGTTGGGATCATCTGAACTAACCAAGTATACATCTGCCACCGTAGCATCAACCTCAAATATTTGTCCCGGTCCAGCTGCACGACGGGTTTCAGAACCTAACACTGGTCTCATGTCTCTTTCAAAGTTGACCTCACCTTCCCTAGAAATTATTGTTTTTCTCGGATTTTGCTTTGTCCGAAGGTAATATCGAAACTGGGCAATACTCGGCAATTTATAATCAGGTGGGATAATTGGAATCTCCACTCCATTCTTAATAGTAGTTTCTATCTGAAAATACTGAGATAGCATTTTGATATAAGCAAATTTTACTGAATCTCTTCTTCGGTTGTTATAAAATTCTTTAATCGCTGCATCAAATATGTTCCGAATAGGCTTTGTTACATTAACTCCTGAGTACTCTTCATGTATCTCGATGGTTTTCCTAGGTCTACCCATTTTTTTCTCCGGGTTCTTTCTTTTCCCTTGGCCCCCGCATTTTCTAAATCGTGGAAGTAACGCGTTAACTTTCTTCCCGCCCATCCAATAATATCTCAAATACTTATAAAGGAATTTTTTTCCAATATTGTATGATGTACAGATCAACTTAATATGTTCAAATCTTTCTTTTGGATCAAAGATATTCGGTTCTAATTCAACAATATCCTTAATATAGGACCAAGCGTTATCCCTTATCTTGATTTCATTTGGAGTTAATTTTTCATCAGGAACCATAAATCTGTCGTAAGGATCAAAGTCCAACTTACGAGATTTAAATTCAGACAAATCCCTTTCTAGATCATCAATCTTTTTAAATACAGGTAAGGCATTTTTGTCAATAATGGATATTGTAACCACTGCATTATTCACTCTTGAAATCCAAAGAACCCTCTCACAGCTGATCAACTTTGCATTTTCGTCTCTATATTCAATTATGTTATTGACAAATAAATTCATACTTATCAACCCCTTTTTTTATATTCTCTCAACACCCAAACTTTCTAATGAAGTGTTTATAGGTTTTAACATATCTACTCTCCATCTCCGATTAGCGATAAGATGTTTTAATACAAACATACATGTCCCCAAGGGTAATTCTAGTCTTCGATCTTGATCTACAGTAATCTTTGCACATGCCTTCTCTTCGGTTTGTAGTGCACTTAATAATTGAGGTTCAACTTCATCTATAAGCTGTTCCGTAAGGTGAGGCATTCCATATAGAGTCTTAGCTGAATGTAACCACCTTATGTTCTTAACTAAGTTGTAGTTGATTTCCTTTTCCGTTATTAGCTTCCACTTAACTCCGTTATCTTCAAAAAATCTTCGTTCGACTTCTAACTTCTCTACCACTCGTTTTGTCAATTTGTTAGAGGGTTTAATCGAGTGTGCTTGAAATTCAATACCTTCTTTACTTTTAACAGTTATGAGCATGTCGGTTGTCATGACTACTGGATGTTGTGATTTTGGATCCCGAGGATGCTTGATCCCTAATGTTTCAGCAATAAACAACGTTTTTTCCAATGGAAGAAGAGGAAACTGCTCACGAACATCAATCACATTTTCTGCCCATTCCATTTGGAGGAAGTGGGCCAATTCATAATGTTCTGATAAAAAATGATGTATTCTACCACTCTTCCAACCTAAGATACGAGTTACTACTCCTAGCGATGCCACATCGTGAATTGTTAGCCAAGGTTTATATTCAGAGAACTGCCCCTTTCCACGACCTTCCTTAATTCTCCTTTCGATGCTTTTATTAGTTACGGTATATCTCCTTTTTGCCAAATATTGTTCCTCCTTTATAGAACAGAGTTCTAGAGTATCTATTCTCATTTAAACTCTTAATTTTAATTTTACTCGTCGTCAAAGAGTTCAATTTTATATTTAGGTTTAAGCAATTTAACCTCCTGTTTGTATGTTTTGTCTTACTTGTAATCTATATCGTACAGTATAGGCAAAAAAATGCAATTTGTAAACATTCTTTTTCAAATATTTTTCTCCTTGATTTTCTATACCCATCTATGTAAAGATTTTAACTATGGACAATTGTATTAGTGAGGAGGGGAAAAATGGGTAATCGATTAGGGTCTTTTTTGCAGACACTTCGTGGTAATAGATCCCTTAGAGAAATAGCAAAAAAAAGTGGATTAAGTCATTCATACATCCGCGATCTAGAACTTGGTTACAGACAAACAACCAAAAAAAAGATTCAACCATCTCCGGATTCATTAAAACGCCTTGCCGATGCATATGATTATCCATATGAGGAGTTATTAAAAATGGCCGGATTTATATCTAGTAATACTATTGAAAATTTAAGTCATAGCTCAGATAGTAGTGCTGAGTTATTTCAAAATACTCATGATTTATTAGATGTTCTTAAACAGGACGGCCCGCTATTTGTGGGTAATTATTCATTGACAACAAATGATAAAAAAAAAGTTAAAGAATTTCTAGAACTCTTTTTTTTAAAGTATTAACAATCTAAATTTCTTTTTGATCAGATAAAAATATCAATTTAAAACGGTTAATTCACTTACTTGACGTTTTTTGATAGTTGTGCTGCTCTCAAAAAAAATGTCATATTAAATTTTGATAGTTTCCTAACTCTAGGTAATCCATGAATCAAAACATATCCCAAAATCAAATTAATAATTTTGATGTAATAACTTTTTTGGAATTGTTTTTTGAAGTAATAACGATCAAAATATCACAAAAAACTATAAAAAACGGCTAGGTCTACAGAGAGACCGCTGAAAAAGTCCACTTTTATAAAATTGAAAAATGATAAAAGAAAAACGAACCTCTAGAACCGCTTCTAAGGCTCGTTTTTCGTACAGGGAGACATTTTTGTACCTCCTAAAAAAGCTCATTTTTCAAAAAGGACTACTTTTTCAGCGACCTCGTCTGCAGTCTTGCCGTTTTTTATAGTCTTATTGGTCTGAAAGATAAAATTTTCTAAATAAAACTGATTTTGATAGAGTGACCTTTCTGACAATCCCTTGATCAAAACATATCAAAAAAGTAACTTACAAAATTTGATTTGGAAGTGTCACAAAAAATCATATAGATTAGATGTTCTCCCATCTTTCATTCGACAAGACTATAACCGTAAAAATCTTCGGTCGATCTAAATGTCTTACAAAATGGGGTCGATTACTAGAGCTGATTGTTCCCTTTCCAATATTCACAAAATAAACATGTCGTAAATAAAGGTACAGCTCTCGATTCATAACTGATTCATCACAAATTATACAAAGCCCCGAAAAATTTTATATTCTTATTTAACATAATTCATTATAAGTTTCACCGGATCACTGGAAGGTTGAGTTATGTTTAGGAACTTATTACCATGGCTAGAGATTATGAGTAATCATGATTTTGGTATATACCACCATCTTATATCGATGTTCTACAAGTATAACTGTGTTCATAGGAATATAATATTACATCAAGAGGAGGAATAATCATGAAGGTAACAGTAAGTGGTAAAACAATAAGGAATAGTAAGCCATTTGAGGTTATTGACAGTATTGGAAGAAACCTCCCTAAAATTTCATTGATTATTCCAATAGGCACTTTTCTTTCCTCTCAATTAACATCCGGCCTCGCTTATTACTTTGATGCTCCTCAGGAAACAATTTCCCTTATAAATGAAGTAGGTACAACTAATGTTTCAGCAAGTATTGTAATTAGTCTGGCCTGTCTATCTATCTCTGGTTTCATAAAATTACTTAAATCCTTTTCCTAATGTCATTGCTGAAGAAATTTAATTTCAAGTAATGTTCAAATTGTCACCGATCCATCTTATCGACCTCGGCAATCCCGGAACGCCTTAACCTTTCATATCTCATCTTTTTTTGAATCAGAACACCCGCTGAAACCACTCCTAGCCAAAGACCGGATAGGATGCCTGAATTACCAAATGAGTTAGTGTAATAAAAGGCTATGAAAAATACACCTATAACACTTAGTCCTAGCAAATCAGATACAGGATCCTGTTTATTTGTCCTACGTCTGGCAATTCTTCTCTACTCTACCAAACATGTAGCTTTTCCGGGGCTCCTGTTTATCTCTGTCCTTTAGCTAAATAAAAAAGGACTGCCGGATGCAGTCCAACTTATCGAACAATTGATCCCCGTCGTATTCCTGTAGTTCGTTATTTTCAGCTTTGAAAAAAAAGGAGCGCCTCAGAATGATAGGGTTACGCAACGGGTCAAAAGCCCTTAAAAACCTATCATTTAAGAGGACGCTCTACTATGAAAGTTTAAAGCCCAGAAGAGACAAAATCAACTAATAGAAAGAATTACCGATCAACATCTTGTTGTAGGTATCGACATTGCTCAAGAAGCACACGTGGCACGTGCTGTTAACTTTCGAGGCATTGTACTCGGTGCACCTCTATCATTTCCAAATAACGAAAATGGGTTTCATGCTCTTTTACAGTGGATCCTGCACTTGCAATCGTCATACAACCTAACCCAAACTGTGGTCGGTATGGAGCCAACTGGCCATTATTGGCACAATGTATCTCGATGGTTATCGAATCGAAACTGTGAAGTTGTTTTACTTAATCCTCATCTTGTAAAAAAGAACAAGGAAAACAGGGACAACACACCGTCCAAAAGTGACATCAAAGATACCCTTGTCATAGCAGATATGGTAAAAAACGGGTACTACGCTTTTGTACGCTCCACATCTGAAGAATTTGAGGAACTTCTAGTTCTCATGGCCAACCGTGACTTTATTGTCAAACGTCTGGTCAGTTCCATCAATCAAATCAACCGTTGGGTAGATATTGTTTTCCCTGAACTGCGGCAAGTATTTAAGAATATTACATGTGTGGGTTCACTGGCAACACTGCGTCTCTTTCCTACTCCGGCCGAATTACGTGAGCTGATGCCCCAGGACATTATTTCTCAGTGGAAAACGATACCAAGATGGTTACCCGACCGAACCCTTTAATAGCATTATGGTCAAGTAACCGAATCGTTAAACACTGCGAATATCGCTTTTTTCAACGGTTACACTTCCAATCAACAACACATTTTGCAGCTAAGGAGGGTTTCTGTTGTCAGCTAGCATCGAAAGACGCGGCAAAGAATCTTGGCGTATAGTTGTAAACTCGGGGTATTCACTAAACACCCCAAAAATAAATCGTCAATCAGAGTTATTGCTGTCCCTGACTCTATCATAATAATACTGTCTCAATGTAAAGATTATCAAGAGAGGCAACGACTTGAAATAGGTGGCCTATGGGAAGATTATGATAGGTTGTTTACTCAATGGATGGGAAACCTATGCACCCAGGCACGGTGAATAGCTGGTTCCAAAAGTTCCTAAAAGCAAATGACCTTCCACGAAAAAGATTTCACAGTTTAAGACACACCAGTGCTACTCTTTTAATTGCTCATAATGTCAACCTAAAGACTGTCTCAGAACGATTGGGTCATGCAAGAATTGAGACTACGTTAAACGTTTATAGCCATGCATTAAAGAAAGCAGATTATGACGCAGCAGATAAGTTGGATGAAGTTTTGTTCTCAAGAACATCTTCTTCTTCTACTGATCCACTCTCTTTAACATAGACCTTACCTTTTTGAACGAGGTGTTTTTATGCCAAGCTGGCTAAAAGACTTAATTAAGTTTTATAAGGAAAGACTTCTATATCGATTAACCTTAACATTCATCATCTTTTATTCAGGACTAGGTTTATTGTCTGTAACGCTAGAACCCGAACAAATAGACACATTCTTTAACTTACTTGCTGGTCTATCTCTTACCTATTTTCTTTTGTATGGTTTTATAAAAGTCAGTTGGTTGTTCTATCACCATTTTCTTAGTGAGATCATTGATATATTTAGCGATATATCTCTTGAGTTGATTCCACGGCCTAGAACCATAAAAGAAATTGACCAAATGAGTGGAATCGAGTTTGAAAAATTTCTTATAGATTTCTTCCGGGATAAAGGATACTTAGTGACATCCACCCCCGTTACCGGAGATTTTGGAGCCGATTTAATCCTAGAACATCATCAAGTAAAAATTGCTGTACAAGCCAAGCGTTACTCTCATTCAGTAGGAATAGAAGCTGTTTATCAGGCTATTTCTGGAATGAATTATAATAGCTGTGACTCCGCCATGGTCATTACTAATAGTCGTTTTACCCCTCATGCAAAAGCATTAGCTATATGGGCGAGCGTTGAGCTATGGGATAGAAATCGACTAGTCGAAGAACTAAACCAATTCAATTATTGATTTGATGTAATGTAATGCTGTTGATGATCAGTTTATCTGCATTAAAAAAATGGTATGTGAGGGGTATAATGAATGACTTAGATCGAAAGAATCATAAATCCTTTGAAGAAACAAAAATAGAAATCCTTGATATCAAGAAGTGTATTAAGATTGATTTAGACCATCATTCAAGGAAACTCGGCAATCTTGAAATGCGTATCAATAGACTTGAAAAATTATCTGAAGAGGAAAGACAACAGGATAGGTCAAGATAATATTCCATTAACTTGTCTGTGGTATCTTATATTGAAAACATATGATGTTATTTCTCTTATCTTGGTCAACGGATCTTTTGTTGACCTTTTTCCTTATTTATTATTTAGCATCCAGAACAACTGGTTCAAATATATAATCAAATACCCTTTTTATCCTCTTTTTTGGGTTTTTTCATTACTCTTATGAGTTTTATTTTTGCTTAACAACTTAAGATGGAGTTATAGGGATTTTAGGGGCACTTAAGCAGAGGTTTGCTACTCACCATTAAAAATATTATGGAAAGCGACACAACAGGAAGGATTTTGTCAATTAATATCGAAATCAACCTGTATCAAATCCCTTAAATTGGAGGTATATTCCTATGACTTCTAAAATGCTACATCTCTTTATCGATGGTTCGGCTAAAGAGAATTTCATCGGAGCAGGACTCATCATCGTAGAGTCCCATCAAGCATCGCCAATCACTCAATCTTTTCACATGAAGCTCAACCACCCAGCTACTTCCACCATCGCTGAATTTTTTGCCTTACGTAAAGCTCTCGAGTGGATACAAGAGCATCAACCCGAAAATGATATTATGATCTTCTCAGATAGTCAGGATGTTACTTCGACACCAACTCATCCAATGACTCCTCCTGATGTACTCCAACTGCTTCATCAACTTCAAACTTCGTTTCCACACCAAATCCATATCGAACAAGCGAGGAATCAACATCAACCTTATATAGATAAAGCACATCATGCTAGTCGAAAATACAGGGCGATCATGCCCAAGGGACCCTGGAGTACTACGAGATCCACTATTCCAGCCCTTGGTTCTCACGCTTGGATTT
>NZ_JAKFCQ010000203.1:0-2542 GCF_036676585.1 Robertmurraya sp. | reverse complement strand
CCAGCCATTTGGACCATCATTTTTCCACCCTTTTTCATCGTTCCCTTCAAAGAAAGAGACACCCAGTACCGGCTCTTTAATATGTTCCACTTCTTTTCCTTCTGCTTTTGTAGTGTAGAGAACGATTGTCATTCCATCACTTTTTTTCTTGTACAAAACTTCTTGAACTTCGAATGGAATTGTCTCAGCAATGGCTTTTTCAAGTGTTGGATAGTTGCAAGCAGTAAGAATAAGCATTAGAACAATTAAGCTAAAAAGAACTTTACATTTTCTCATAATTCTCTCCTCCTAGATTGGTCAGAGTGTTTGTTAGTAATCTAGCAATCTCTAGTAAAAAGTAATAGGGAATAGTAACCCCCACCTTATTACCTGACCATTTTTCTTTTCGTGCCCATTATGAGTAATTCTGTACCCCTTATATTAATAGACTCAAATGGTAGTCTCATTATAATAATAATATTCCAACTTATTATATTGTTCCAGTTATATCCAAATTCAGGTCAAAGTACCTCCTTCTATAAACCCAAAAAATCGAGTAGAGGGAAAATAAGTTGATTATTTTCGCCCCTCTCACACCACCGTACATACGGTTCCGTATACGGCGGTTCAATTTATATTACAGTGTGTACTTTTAGATAATGATCTAAAGCAGAAGGTAATCCCCTCTGCTTTAGTCTTTTGTTTGAGATTGCTCTTTGGACAACCTTTGATAGTCCAATGAACCGATAACCCCTTCGACAGAAAGTTAACCCTTTCGCTTCTTCCTCAGGTATTCCTAATTGAATAAGCGATTTTATTTGTTTCCTTGGTACCTTCCATTGCTTCCAGATGATAACTCTAATTCTGGAGCGAAGCTTCATATCTATCTCATTTATTGCTGTTTTCATATTCGAGATTCTAAAGTAATTAACCCACCCAAGTATGACTTGTTTGAGTTTTAAAATTCGGAAGTCTAACGGAACACTCCAGCTTCTCTTTGTTAATATTCGAAGCTTTCTTTGGAACTTCTGTATTGACATGGGATGGGGTTTTACTTGATACCTCTTGTTTTTAATATCGTAAAAATACCCAAATCCTAAGAATTTTAGATCTCTTGGACGAGAAATTTTGCTCTTCTCCACATTGACTACTAATCCTAATTTTTCTTCTATAAATCTCACGATTGATTTCATTACCCTGTTTGCTGCTGCCTCACTCTTTACAAAGATGAGAGCGTCATCAGCGTATCTCACGAACCTTAGTCCTCTTTTCTCTAGTTCCATATCGAGTTCATTTAACATAATATTACTCAATAATGGGCTTAGGTTACCTCCTTGCGGAGTCCCAACGGGAGTTTCTTCATATTTTCCTTTCACCATAACTCCACTGACTAAGTATTTTCTGATTAACGAAATAACATCACCATCATCTATTGTGTTGGCAATTATGCGCATGAGTTTATCGTGATGGACTGTATCGAAGAATCTTTCAAGATCAATGTCTACTACCCAATCGTGTCCCTCATTCATATATTCCAGGCTTTGTATAATAGCCATCTCACAGCTTCTTTTTGGTCTAAAGCCGTAACTGTATTCACTGAATTGCTTTTCAAATATTGGACTAAGAACTTGATGAATGGCTTGTTGAACTACTCTATCCACTACTGTTGGTATTCCCAACTTGCGCATCTTGCCGTTTTCTTTTGGGATCTCCACTCTTAAGGCAGCTTGTGGTTGGTATTTTCTTGTTCTGATGCGCTGACGCAACTCATCCTTGTTCTCTTTCAGATATTGCTTCAGTTCATGGACAGTTACTCCATCGACCCCACTTGCACCTTTATTTTTATAGACACGCAAATAGGCTTCGTTCATATTTTGATTACTTAGAATCTGTTCTAAAAGTTCCACACTCGTTTCTCCTTCCATCTCACGTAGTAAGTGATAGCTCCATTTTTGATTAGCCTTTGAGATACGCTCATACTTTCGTCATTAATACATTCGGAGTACGTCACTTACGCATTCGTGGTGTTGAAACACTATAAATTGTTCAGCCCTTCATGAGTTTATTCACTACTATGGCTTCTGCTGACTTCTTGCGGCTAACCTTTTTCGACTATACTTTCGTACATCCGCAAGACCTCCCAGGGTAAGACAACTATCTTTCCTCTTTTACTCGCCTGATTTACTCTACAAAGTTACGCACATCTTTTTGGACTTTGACTTGTTATGGAGCCTTATCCCTTTGTAAAGCCTTGATATCAGATTTCTGTTCGTCGAGCCAAGATTTTATTCCACGCTTCCTCCAGCCCTTACCTCACGGCAAGTACCTTGCGCTTCCTTAGTGGTTGGTCGATGTGTACCCCCACAGTGGACTTTCACCACCTAGATAGTTGCCATGCCTGGCACACATAGAAAAAAGCACAACCTTTATCAGGTTGTGCTTCGTGTGCCTGGCAACGTCCTACTCTCACAGGGACAAAGTCCCAACTACCATCGGCGCTGAGAAGCTTAACTTCCGTGTTCGGTATGGGAACGGGTGTGACCTTCTCGCCATTATTACCAGA
>NZ_JAKFCQ010000202.1:0-17392 GCF_036676585.1 Robertmurraya sp. | reverse complement strand
GACAGGCTGTACAATCAGTCCTGTAAAGCAGAACAATGGAGTTATAGCCGGTCCCGGAACATTCTACGCTAAATGGCAGAAATCTGTTCTAGATGAATGTTCTGATAAAGCTGCTGAAGTGGTGCTGAGACTAGTTGCTGAGAAATACAAGGAAGGAATCCTTCTTACGGAAGAACAGATTGTTATGATTCATGAAATGTTGGTTAAGAAGTGTTCTATGAATAGTGGGTTGGTTATTTAATTGGAGAAGAGTATGAAAAGTTTAGAGGAATGGATGTCAGTAGGTAGAGAATATATAAAATACCGCAACAGACATGATTCACATGTTGTGGGTGATGAACTTTACTATTATTGTAAGGACATCAAAGATTATAGACTAGGTATTGTGTACAATGTAGTCGAGCATGAGATGATGAAACACTATATTTTAGAAGTCGACTGTCACGTTGGCAGTTTTCTAGTATTGCAGAGTCAATATCAAATACGGACAAAGGGAGAGATTAATGACAAATAAATCGTTTACACCAATGACTGAAGCTCAACGAGAAGAAGTGCGCCTTAAACGGCTTGCTGACCAAGAATATGCACGACAGAATGTAATTCTAGACAGACCAGACGAACCTTACTGGAAAGCTGAAGCATCTGCTCGTGGAATCCGTATGCCTCAGTGGCACATTATGGGGACTGAAGTAAAATATGTGAAAAGAGCTTGTAAGAAACTTGGTATTGATGTAAAAGAGTATGTTGAATCTACAGGCTTTAAAACTTTGAAAGAATTTGCTGAATCTAACCCTAAATTCAATGCTGTAGCTATGGTTGGGCTAGTAATTGAGTATGCTGTAGACAAAGGACTCTGATAAACAGGGTATTCTTCAAACGAAATAGGGTAAGTTGGCGTAGTTTTACCCTATTAAAACTGTTTTGTGAAGAAAAAGCTTGCGTACTATGTCTGAGGGTGTTATCCTTCTTTTCAGGGTATAAAACTCCCTATAAATCATTTTGGAGAATATCATGATTAAAAGACTTTTAGCTCTCAGGTATGTATGTAAGAAATATGGTCTTAAACCAAAGCTAAAATTGTTTGGTGATGAGGGCTGGGTGTGGCCTGAAGGACGTATTATTTGTGTAAGCTTATTCCAGAAAAATTTCTATGAAACCTTGTATCATGAAGTTGGACATTTCGTAGCAGATAGGTCTTTAGGCTTTAAAAGGAAATATTTTAAAGCCAGTTGGATAGGTAGGCTACGGTTTAATGGTTGTTATGATGCATTTGTGAGAATAGAAGAAGAGGCTAAAGCTAGTAAGTTTTCCATGAGGGTTACAAAAACTGAAGACAAAGGGTTTCTGAAAAGATCTTGGTACACGTATACCAGTTCTGTAGCTAAATGTATAAATGCAAGTGAGCTTGACAGGTACATCACAACTGTTGCTAAATACAACAAATATTTTGAGGGGAATATAAAATGACTTTAATTATTATCTATTTCATCGTTGCACTTGTAGTCTCCTACATACATGCACACATCAGCACAGCTAAGGGTAAGAAATATGATTTGAAGAATGATTGGATATTGTGTCTTCTGTGGCCTCTTGTTATTGTTGCTGTGATTTATACGGCTGTTACTGGAGATGGTGATGCTTGATACCTTAGAAAAGCAATTACCTGTATTTATCCGTATGGCACAAGACGTTCGCCTAGATACAACACTTCTTCCAAACACTAAGTACGCGTTTGAGGATGTGAAGACTAATGGAGCTTGGATGGTGTTTAGTCAAGCTTATAGTCTAGGTGTTCGGGATGGGCAGAAAGATGTCTATGATAATTTGTATAAAGATTAATTAGGAGTAGAAGATGTTTAAAAGAATTAAAGAGTTCTTCAATCTTAGTGGCGAATTGGATATGAGTGGCTGGTTTGATCAGATGGAAGCAGAATCCAAAGCTTCTATGCCTATAGTGAAGCCACCAAAAGGTAAGGATATCTCTGAACCTGTGTTTGCTATGCTGAATGCTTGGAAGCAGAATCCTAAACGTTTTAAAATAAAGGAGTGTCAGAAGTTTTCAGATATTTATTACAATCGATGGTCCACCACTGGGAGTTGCCGGAATTCTGTGCTATGGGGTTTAAACGTAATTGATACACAGGAATCTGTACAACTAGGGTTCAGCGTATACCTAGAGTGGGAGGCATACAGCGATATAAGTGGAGATCTTTGTAGTATATTCGGAAATTGGTTTGGACAACACAAAGTTTATCCGGTACTTGGAGGTAAGGTTTGCTCTAAGCCTTCTTGGATGACTCAGGACGAATTGGAGTTTATCACTAAAACTGTCACACCGTATTACCTAAACCGTGTTAACCGTTATCGTGATATTGTCGAGTCCCGTGTAGATCGCACGCGTAAGGCAAGTGAACTCAAATCTGAAATTGCTAAACAGAAAGAGCGCCAACGACTGAGTGAGGTTTACAAATGATTGTAGTAAATGACTTGTGCGGAGATGAAAATTCATTGGAGGTCATATACCTTACAAAATATATACAGGATAGCCTATACAAAGCTCTATTGAGCATAGAACCAGTCTCATATGAGGATTCTATTAAGGTTGTTGAAAGTCAATACAGGAAAGTATTAACAGATGTCTATACAAAAGAGGGATATGACCCTCAAGTAAAGTGTGAGCTTCAGCAAGATGGTAAAATTAAAGTAAACTTCTTGTGTCCACAGTGGATGGCTGATAGGATAAATGAAGATGATTGAACCCATCACACACGACAGTCTATGCCTACTCGCTGAGAAGTTCTTAATGAAGAATGCATTCGGCGTAGTGTTTAATGATAAGTTTAAAGCCTATACAAATACAGGGGAACAACCTGATTGCCTTGGATTTAGAAGTGGTGTATCCTGTCTTATTGAATGCAAAACTTCTAGATCAGATTTCTTGGCAGATAAGAGAAAGAAATTTAGGGTAGATCCAACATTAGGTATGGGTGATTGGAGGTTCTTTCTAGCACCAACAGGGCTTATTTCTGTTGATGAACTTCCCACTAGATGGGGTTTACTTGAGACGGATGGTAAGAGAGTGAAGAAGATATCTGGATTTCCTATGAACACTGGTTGGTTTGATAAACCATTTACAGGAAATAAACAAGCTGAGTGTGATTATATGTATTCAGCTTGTAGGCGAATGGTTATTAGAGGTCATTTTAAAGAAATTTATGATGGTGTTCCGATTAAGGAGATTTACAAATGACAGCTAAATCACCAACACCAATGCCGGAGAATATCCAAAGGCCAAAGGCTCCTACTGCACCGCCTAAACCACCGCTCATGCGTGTAGGGTGTAACAGTAATCCATGCCCTCTATGTGGCAGTGGGATGAAACCTAATTGGTTTTTCTTTAAGTCAAAAGGGTGTTATCAACCTGAGTGTGAGAATTATTGGAGAAAAGAATGACAAAGCATTTTACCGAAGAGGGTGGTAGTTGCGTTCTTGGGGAGTTTATCTCACTTAAAGAGCTGGCACAGAGAGAACGAGCCACGACAAAACCGTTCATAGTCAGCACAAAACAGAAAGAGTATTTCATTAAAGGAATGGGGCTAGAGGAGTTTAAACAATATGTCCGAAATTATGGATTTGATAGCATTCTAATTATTGATAACTTTGGTGAGCCCGCCAAGGGGGAAATTATTCTATGACGGACACACACGAGAAATGCTCTTGTGGAAGCAGACAGAAATCTAAGTGTGTGAAAGAGAGTACTTCCATAAATGGAGCTAGGTATGGGAAGATGTGTTTGAAAGCTGGAGTCTCTATCATGGACATCTCAACAGAGAAGTCTGTACAAATATCCGAAAGAGGTAGGGAGAAGATCCTAGATGATTTACTACGATAGGGGTGAAGAATGATACAAATATTGGCTATAGGCTTAATCTTATCTTGGGTTGCAAACATGCTTTGGACATACAAAGAGGAGAAAAGGTGTTTCAATACAACTTTTAAGAAGAATTTCTTAACACCAAGTAATTATATGTTATCCTTTTGTGAATCTATTATCACCTTCGTTGTACTTACTGTGATAGCGGTAACACTGCTAACTGCATTTGGAATTATCTTATGAATCTCTACGATGAACTGCTTAAGATAGGAGTTACACAAGTAACTGAGAAATGGCATGATCTGCTGGTTATCGAACTGATTCTTGAAGGAGACTTTAAAGATGAGGATGTTGCAAAGTGTTTATACCAACATTCTCCTGTGTGTTATTGGAATGTAGGAGAGACAACACATATTTACGAGGATGAATATGGTATGTTGCATAGATATGGATTTACTAGAGGTTTATGATGAAAAACAACGGCTGTAATGAAGACGGATGGGATTTGTATGAGGAACAAACTAGACAAGAGTTTGAGTATTATGCTGTACGTAGAGGTTATTCAGTAGGAAGGGATAAGGAGTATAGTTTCTTTTATGCTGAGCAGCGGGCAGCAGATGCTTGGGAGATGTATCTTCATGGGCATGTTAAGGGGAGGGGTTGGGATGAATCTTAAACCAGAAGACCTAGAAATCAGCACATACCCACCATATAAAACTGGAGGACAACATGTGGGACTTACTCACAGTGGAGTTCTTATTGTTCATCAGCCTACAGGACTTGGTGTTGTGTCTGTTAGTGAGAGATCACAGTTTCGTAACAAAGAAAGGGCTTTAGTTATGTTGGAAATATTGGTTGAGTTGGAGAGTGGTAATGAGTGAGCACTACGTTTATGCAGTATTTGTAGAGAAGAGGTTGAAGTATATTGGAATGGGGAAAGGTTCTAGGTTTGAGCACGGATGCAGTGGTTGCAGTCACGTCTTTGGTTTGAATGAAGCTTACTTTGATGGAAAGAATATTGAAGTTGGTATTATAAAAGATAGACTTGCTGAATCTGAGGCTTCTAGATTAGAGCTTAGTCTTATATGGGGATTTGGATCTTCTGAGCACATTGCACTATTCAACAATAAAGGCAACACATTACAAACTCAGACTTATCCAAATATGACAGAGGCTGAGTTCTATGCTGAATGCAACATTATAAGGGATGTAAAATATGTTCGTGGTGAGTACGCAAGGAAAAGAAATAAAATCTACAGTGATAAAAACAGAGGTGAAGATATTACATGGTAGTCGATGTTAAGAAAGAAGCTGAAAGCCTGAGAAAACAGGGGCTGACATATAAGCAGATCGTAAGCGCCTTAGATGGCGCTGTTTCTGTTGATTGGTGTAAGAGGAATCTTAAAGGTACTGAAGGGTGTAGTAAAGAAAGGATCAATCCTGAATGTGTCAATGAAATAGTAAATCTAGGTGAACGCCCTCAAGGGTTATTGTTATACGAGGCTAACGGAATTATTAAGAAATACTACCCTGATGCTAATGACTATAAACTCAGATACATCAGAGAGAAAGCTAAGAGTACCAGTAAAAACTGTATAATTCACAATGGATGGATTGATTATATGAAACCAAATGAAAGCCACAAAGCAATTAATGCTTTTGCTCTGCACCTAATGGATCAAGTAGATAGTATGGTTGAGGATTATATGTTCTCATACCCCAATGCAAACAAATGGTCTGTAAGGTATGAGATGTTAAAGCTTGCATTTGATCAAGCCATCTCTAAGGAGTCTTTGAACTCAAGGGCATACTACAATGAACTACTGGCTGAAAATATGGAGACGAGATATAAGTAGCCGCACCAATTACCTATGGTTTATAAAGTGCACCTACTAACCGCACCTAACCACACTAATATTAATACGTGCAAGTGCACCTTGAAGAAATATCTCTTGCAACCAAAATATCCCAACTTCCCCTTTCAGGACACTTAGCTTGTATTAGTGAGTGTCCTTTCTTGTACCTGAAAATATGTCAAAGCCTTATAAATAAAGGTTCTTAGTTACTGCAAAACTTGGATCTCTAGTCATAGCGTTAAGCTTGTCACAGCCCCGGCCACCTGTCAAGCACTATCTTATAGAAATATCCTATTAAATTGTATTGCTCGATATAGGATAGCTATCTAATAATCTCGGAGCAACACTTGTACCAAGTCCCTGATCAATAGTTATTACTCATCACAGAGTGTTACTATAAGCCGCATTTACCATAATGCCTAATCTATGCAATGTTACCTCATACACATAACCTATGACTACTAGCCAGAGAACGAGCGTAGCGAGTGATACCTACCACACCTCACCCTCTCTTGTCAACATACCTAATAACACACTACTAGGCAGCTGATATGTGTAGCTGAGACGTATTGGACAGGTGTTTGGGAGGGATTATTAGTCTGTCCCACATACTGGGATGAGGAAAGTTGGAGGGAAACGATAACGAGCTTAACCAATGAGGATGTTTTGACTAACCCTGTTCAGCCACTAGAACGCACCTAGAACACTTTGAGAGTACATATGTACTCTAGAATTGATAAGGCTTTGACTGAGTTTAATAGTATCAATGAATGAGGCGTGCTAACGCACCTTGGAAGGATGTTTATTAATACTGTAGATAACATTAAGCCACTCAAATGAGTGGCTTATAATTCCCTGCTAGAGTTGTCTGTTAACGTTGTTCGTAAGCCCGTTGAATGTCTGCACAAATGGACTCAAGAGATGCTTCATACATGTCCAGAGTGTCTGTGGTGAACATCTCTTCTTCAGTCTTGCAGTCACACAAAGCATTCTCAGCAGCGGCTGTACCGATGTGACAGGTACGACCTACGGTGATGATTTGAAAGGCTTTGTCATTCCACTCAAGGGTGTCCATCCATTCGATGGCTTTAGCAATGGATTTCATGTACTTAGCTTCCAGTTCCAGAGAGGCTTTGTCCCATGCTGATGAAGTCATCTTAGTCATTTCATTCTTCCTTTTGTTTGGTTGTTTGTTGCTCTGGTCTTCATTATCTAATAGGGAAGAAATGCTGTCAAGCAATTTATTTGTCTTTGTTACACTTCTCTTCGCAGAAAGAACAAGTTGTGTGGATGAGGTCACAATAACAGGTTGATAGGGCATCGTAAGGTGTTGGTTCAACAAACAGGCCTCCTTGGCCGATGCAACTGAGACAACAGACGAACTGATCTAATGGGGATAAACCTGTTCCATCACAAGACTTACAGTGTGAATATTCTACTTTCTCTTTCATTTCACACTCCTAAAAGGATTGACAACTCAACCAAACGAGCTTTAGCTTTCTCTCTTGCTACAATAATGGAACGTTCAAACTGAATAAAGCGATCAGAGTTTTTAGAGAATCCTGACTCAATACGGATACGCTCTTGAGCAAAGAAGTCTGCGAGATTCTTCAGAGCTTGCTCTTTTCCTTCTACTTCTTGTTTAATTTTCATCCATTTATTAGCCACTTTGCCGGTGCCGTTGCATTTGTAGCAAGCTTGACCGTTGAAACTAACCCAGCCTGTGCCACCCTCCCCCTTGCACTTAGGGCAATTGATCATCTTGCAATCTTTCTTGTTAGCTGCTTCGATGAGTTTAGTGAAGATGGACATTTTTAATTCCTTTATGTTGTTTGGTGGTGCGTGCCTATTATCTCTAGATTGAAGATTCCTGTCAATACCCTTTCATCAGCTGTCTATTGAATAGTTTTCTATTAATAATGTTGTACTAATAGAGGCTACAAAACACACAGGCATCCTCCTTGTTTACCTCCGAGCCTCCTCGGTAAAAGTAGTTTATCAATAATTGAATTCAGAAGGAAGACTATTTTCACCTATTTATTCCTATTCTATATTGTCAGTTGATAGGCTTTATCTAAGTCCAATACAAGCCCTTATAAGGCTCTCTGAGACGTGTCTTAGTATAGTCTTCACACTGTCATGTCTTTCTTTCTAAAACAGCGTACCAATAACCATGCCAGAATTGCGTGTAAGAAATGTTTATTTCATGACTATTTCTTATCTTTTAGTCACAACTGTCAAAGATGTTCAAACTTAACAGATGTGCTACAGTCTCTCAAAGAGAACTGGAGAATACCACCCGTAGTCACCAAACATCAGGAAGGATGTATACTGTTCAGCACGTTCTACATAGTCCCACAGGATTAGTCCATTGATGATGAAGGGTGTGATGACTGGTTGTTTGTCGAAGTTCATGATGTTGTCCTAGTGTGGATTTGTGGAAGGGAGCGCTATGAACTATTCATCTTGTTTGTTAGGGAGGGGCTAGATCTCTCTACTCTCCCATTGCCCCCTCTTGTACCATCACAAGGTTACGGGGTTTCCTCAAGACTACCTAACTAGCTAACTCCCTTTCACAACTTAATTATAGCGCTTTTTAGATTTAGTGCAAGGATTATTTTTGAGTTTCTTTATTTTCCTGTAAAATCCAGATCGCCTACGTCCAAGTCTGAACAACCATCGGCACCGAAGTCTGTAACATTCCAGTAACCAATAATACCACGCACTTCATCTGAAAAGGTGAAGTCATAAAAGGTGACACTACCATCAACATTGTTGATTCTATAGACAGCCTTTGGGTTGCTATTAGTGACTTTAACCACTGCTTGACTGATAGTAAGGCCCTTGGTGATCATTTCGTTCTCCCTTCTGTTTGCTTACCTTGTATAAAGAATTATAGACAAAAAGAAAGGCTCAATCAAGAGCCTTTTAGTATTTATTTTCAATATTTATCACTCATTATAGCCTCTCCACTATCGCTCCATATCTTGTGATAGACAGGCTCTGTCTTTACATTCGTGTTGTCTTTAGTAAGTGAATAGAGAAGAAAAGCTATCGACAAGATCATTTTATTTCTCCTTGATTATTCAGCTATGTAGCAATCAGATTCTTTATAACCTTTCATGTCCATGTACTTACGTTCAAGCTTAGCACATTGCTCAAAGGCTTCGTTCTCTTCTTGTTGGCTAGAGACAGTCCAAGATGCTGGCTGATAAGCATCACACTGGCTAGGAGATGAGCAGAGTGCTACGTAAAGGAGGATAGTGTACATGATTGTGCTTCCTGTGTTTGTCTTTGATGTACTAATTGTATAGGCAAACAAAAAGGCCGTCAAGCGGCCTGTAAGGTTTATTTCTATTTATTTTAGCCTGATGCACCCATCATATCATCACCAAACCAAGGATCTTCGTCATCATTACTGAAGTCAAAAGGTTCATCTTGTGTGTTATGGTTGATAGGTCTAATCACCCAATCTTCAACATTCAAAGCATAATCGCCTGAAGTCGTAAGACTTACCATGCAGTCTTGACAGACATTCTTATATTCATCACCTAAGTCAAGTGTCCATTCAAGGTGTTCTGAGCAAAAGTATTTATCACAACTATGCTCATCTTCTCCATGCATACCGCCACAAGCATATGACAAACCTCTGTCAATAGATTTATTACAGTCCTCATGGTCACATATTGCTTCATGTGCATAACCAATCAACCGACCTTGTTTATCTTTACCGCAATGTGACCAGCTCATTTTAATCTCCTATGAATCCATAACTGATAGTGACATCTTCTGGTTTATATTTACTCATTACATCAGCTATCTCCGTCAATCTATACTCCTCCAACTTATCCCACACTTGATACTGCTGACTCCACTTATAAAGCCTCTTCCCCTTAAGCTCATAACGATAATCTGTTAGTGTATCTTGTCCAGCCACTTTCAGATAAGCTGTTGTGTTGTCAACATATGTACACAAAAGAGTATGGCGATTGAAGATTGATTGTTCTAGGAGGTATTTGTTTCCTTCGGTGAATTGAATAGTCATGCTAAGTATTCCTCAAATCTTCAATAAAAGCTTTTCTATTGATTCCTTCATCCCAATAGGGACATCATATTCACTGAAGTAGTCCCAAGCTTCTAACATCTCTTTCAATAAAACCCTAGCTTCTTTGATGTTAACTCTTTTATACTCAAGTTCATCAATTGCCACTCTAACAACACAAGATGATAGGCCGTCTATTTCATCAGCAATTCTATTCAAATGCCGTAGGTCAACGTAAGCTTCACAAGGCATTTTCTTTATCCCTCAAAATCTTCATCAAAGCTCTTAGTCTATCACTGTCGGACATCTCGTCCGGTGCGTGTGACTTGCCGTGTAGAACATAGTGAGCATCATTCTTTTGCATATATTTACGCAGACTTTCAATCTCTTTGGTAATCTGTTTAATGGTCTTTGTTGACCAAATGTCTTGGAATCTTTCATGCATATTCATTTAACTATTACTCCATCTTGTTCGATGGATTCTATGCTGTACCCTTCTTCACACTGAAGATATTTAGCAATCATCGGACCAATCTTAACAACGTTGACAGTTTGGGTATCTATTGCCAAATGTCCGAACTCTTCTACAGCTGCTTTGATTGCTTCTTCACGAGTTTTGTAGATTTTGATAGCCACGATCTTTACTCAGTTCCTAGAAGAGCTTTTCTCTTCTTTCTGTTTGTAATTCTAGCACAACCTTACCTAACGTCAAGCATTTATTTCAATCTTTTTAAGCCCTAGTGGCGCTTGAACGTTAGGACTGCTTGTCAGTCCCTCTCCCAATTCATCCGTTTAGCATCCCTAGCTTGCTTATAGCTCTTTGCTTTCTTTGTTAAGGATGTTTCATTACTATTAATATAGCTTTGTTTACCGTTCTTGCTTGTGTATTTTTGTTTATATTCGTAGGGATTGCTTTCTGCGAAAGCTTCAGAGAAAGTTTCTGTGTAGATGTTGTTCATTTGGTTTGTTCCGGTTTAATGTTATAGAACGATTCCGTATGCCCAAACTCAACAAGACGATTTTCTAAAGTTGTTATATAGTCGAGTAGGGCATCTTCAGACAGTTTCCACACATCAGGATCACCGCCAACATCCCATATCAACTCCGAAACCAAATTCATTGCGTGTTCACTTGCCATTATTCATTTCTCCATTAACAATTATATACCACAAACCAAGCTCACGCCACACTTTCATGCTTGTGTGTCCTTGGTTGGCTAGATTTTGCACAGTAGCCATAGCAGCGCTTAGGGAGGTGTGCTGAAGTGGGCTGTGTTGTGTGGTCATTATCGTTTACTCTTAGGCTCTACATCATAATAGGAATTACAGGTTGGACATTTAGCTTTCAAACTACCCATCTCAACAACCAATAAACCAGCGTGATTTTTGAACCATAGTTTAGCATTATCTTTAGGACAATTCCATGTGTTCTTTGGAAGGTTCATTTTACTAGCTCAACTTTTGAAATAAAGTAATAACCATCTACCCACCGAGATATGGCTTCTTCATTAACAATGTTGAGTACAACAACCCACCAGACTTTCTCTTCACGGAACACTTTAAAGCTACTAAAACCTTCCGAGATAAGCTCCTCAATCTTAACCATTGCTGCACTGAGAGTGTCATACTGCGTATGCTGTTGTGTATGGTTCATTTCTTCTTTCCTTTCTTAGCACGACGTTCAGTAGAATTCTTAGAGAGTTGACACATGCACTCAAAACACGGTTTAAACGGGTGCTGAACCCAGTAGTTTGAATCTCTGCAAGTATGTTCTTTCATGTTACACTTCCTTTAAGGTTTGAACGTATGCTTTCGTTCTGTTGTTCCATCTTACCAACGTTCTAGCCACTACACAAGCCTTCTGAAGAATCTTTTTAAAAGAATTTCTATCAGACAATTCATCGATAACTTCTGCGAAGAATCTACCCCCTACAGGTGACGAATAGCTTTCCCCATGTCCGTTGTTGTCTGAGGGGTTAGGGAAGGTTTCGGTGTAAGAAATTGCCTCATCTTCGTAGGATTCTTCCTGTTTCTGGACAGGTGTAACAGCCTTCTTCAACAACTCTTCAGCACGACGTAGCTTCTTGAATGCAACCTCACGTAGCAAGGTATATTCTTCAGCACTAAACTCACCAGCTTTGAAGGCTGCTTCTAGCTCGATTGCTTCTGAGCGGAGTTTGTCGACACGAGCTGACTGAGGCAAGATTCTGTTCTTCAATGGAACTTTTGTTGCTTTCTTAATTGGTATGTGATCTGCGTAAGCAAGTAAATTCGCTTTCCCGTTCGGCAATGTATGAGCCAAACTAACAGTCTCATTTACAGCATGCAGTTCTTCAGGAACGTTATAACTGTCTGTTAGTTGTTTTCTCATATGCCAGTAGTCGGCACCAGAAAGGTCACGGGTTTCCATAGTGATAGGATTCTTCCATTGCTTGCCATTACGAGACAGGCAAGACCAGTCGTCATAGTCCCCTAGTGTCGAGGATTCACCAAAACCTGAACGACCTTTACCTTTCCACATGTCACACCTCTAAAGCTTTCTGTTCATGATGTGATGATTGTATAGGCAAACAAAAAGAGCGTCAAGCGCTCTTTAAGGCCTTACAAGAAAGATTTAGGGGCTACAGCTTTCTCAAGCTTGCGATTTGTCCAACGAGAAGGCATCTGATTTGCCCAATACGTCTTTGTACCATCTGGTTTTAGTACAAATCCTTGTGATGCATAGGCATACATTCGGTTTGCTGTCCAGAACTGTATTGTGTAACCATTATTAAATTTGACTGTTGTGTTATAAGTGTCACTACAACTGACAGACTCAATACCGGAACCAAGACATTCTTGAATTGCAATGTCCAAGCCTTTATTAGTTTCATAGTTACGCAACCATGGTGTTGTGAAATAATAGAACATAGCACAACCAAGCAACACAAGAATTACATACACTGAGACCATCATTTCTTCTCCTTAATCAGTTGTTTTAGTAGTTCAATTTGTTCATCACGTTTCCTGTCTTCCAACCTCTTACGCCTGTTCCCCTCACTGACTGCAACACAAATCCACAGAAGTACAAAAGGTGGGAAGATGATAGTGAGTATCAGGAAAAAGCAGTGGGATAATCCGCTCATGAGACAGGCTCCAATTCATACTTGAAATAATTCGTCCAAGCTTGCTGCCCAACACAATAAAAGATATGAACTGTGTTGTTACTAAAGCGTTGAATATTACCGTTACTTTTCAGGCTGAACTGATAGCTTTCACCAGCTTTGAAGGCTATAGAGCCATCTGTCATAATGACATCAGCGAAACACCTGAGAGTGATCATGGCTTATCTCCTATGACAACTTTACCAATCTGTACCTTGCCATCATCAACGATGACATCTTTCAGGTAGGCATTGGACACTTTAAACCGGTCACTACCAATACGTTTCTCTAGACGCAAGGAGATTGCCTGAACCTTAACTCGATAAGGTGTGCCGGACTGAGCGGTTTTCTGCATGTGTCCGTAACGATCCTCTTTCCAACCCCAGAGGATTAAGGCTTCTTTGATGGTTTCTATTTTAGGCTTTTTCATTTCAGTTAGCCTCATCAGCATAAATACTTTTCACCACATAACGAATCGCTCCGTATTTCATGTCCGGACGATTGGCCTGAGCAGAAGCACGTTTACGTTCAGTGTAGACCTTGCCAACCTGTGCTTTGGTCTGAATGTCGATGATTACGTATGTGGTCATGGCTGCCATTCCTTGTGTGTTGTTTGTCTTGCTTGAGGTAACTATAAGGCACCTTGAGGCTACTGTCAACAATTATTTTCAATTATTTTGCACAAATCTCATAAACCACACCACCACTGGTCCACGTACCACTACCATCCCTATTACGTACTTTCAAGTTTTGTACACATTCAGCACCTTCGCCTAAACTCTTTGCTTTGTTCCAAGCATCCCTCAAGAATCGATAATAGAATGGTCCAAGACCTGATGATGGAGAATAGTTTGGGCCATAGACAATCCAAGACTTAGTAATCTGTGCAGCCTTACTAGATGGGAAGTGACCTTTCTCATTCTTGACATACTGAGTGTTGATGACCAAATCTTTCTCGTAGGCTTCATCGTAACGTGCTGGCGCCTTGTACAGATAGCCTGTCTTGATTTCTTCTTGAACACCTTCAACAATAACTTTGCAACGTTTGTCACCATCATAATGGAGAATTTTAACTTCGCGGATTGGTGCCTCTTCACCTGAGATATCACCTAGCTCAAGGATTGGATAGTCTGTAAATGCTTTCATGTGAACTCCTATCAATAACCTAAAGATTTCATCACACGATCAAGGTGATGACTTTCCTTCAGTTCTTTTTCGATGATCTTACGTTTCACCTCATTAGAGGGTTTAGGTGCAAGGCGTTTCAAAGCTTGCAATTCTTGGTAGTGATTCTCTTCAGCTTCTGCAATAGCTTGATTATTCTCAATCTCCTTTTGAGCGTCTGCACATAGGCACACATAACCACTTACTTCATAGCCCATGTAATCAGGTTGGATAGGCATAGGTCGCTCACCACAGTACACACAATAATACTGACCATAAGTTTTGGAAGGTTTCAGGTCTTCATGTCGACTGTCCCAAGACATTTTATAACCGTGTTCATCTTCACCATGACGACCACCATGCTTACCAACCCACACACGATGGAAGAATTTGTAAGTGCTTTCGATAGCGTGTTCTGGAATTCCGTGTTTGTAAGTCATTACGTTAATCCTTGTGTTTGGTTTGTATAAGTCAAATCTTAATCTACACACCCCGCCTTGTAAAGTCCTTTCTCAAACTATTTTCACACAGACAAGAAAAAGCCCGCACAAAGGCGGGCAATGTCATTCCTGTGGAGCTAGAATTTTCTTACAAGAATCGCTTATGATCAGTAGCTTTGAACGATTCTCTATAGCGCTTTGACTAACAACCTCCGTCAACTCAGCTATACCCTCAACTACTTCCACAAAAGCTTCTAGTTGTTGCTTCAATTGGTCAATCTCAGTCTGTTGTAAATCAAACAGCTCGTTCATCAGTTGAATGCGTTCTTGAGTGTCGTCTGTACTTGGAAGACTAGGAGCTTCTTCCTTTAGAAGCTCCACAATAAACTGATCATACATGTCAGCAGTACCAACAGGTGCTAAAGTTGTCACCTTATATTCAGGATCATCTTTAGCCCAATCGGGAACAGCGTCTAAGATGTACTCTCTTCCATCACGAGTGATCAAGTATTTGATAATCATGATCAATTCTGCCTTGCGATACTGCGGAATGCTTCAGCAAGGGTTTTCTTGATCCTTGATTTTCCATCCAATCGTTGAACGAGGTATCCCTCAGACCGTTTGATAATCAGACCTTTGAAATTCCCAGATACATCATAAACACGTCTGGTTGTGTTACCTGACACTGGGGAAAACTCACCTTTCACTTTTGCTTGATTAGCCATGATATTTCACCTTAAGAATTTTAGAAAGAAACACAGCGGGTAATTCCTCTGTGCGTTGTCTCCTTGCTCTTCAGAGGCTACTGCTATCTTTCTCCTCTTTGTGAAATGAATACTAGCTCACCTTGACCATGGCCGTCAAGGGGATTGTCGATAAAATGTAAAAAGATTTATAAAAATCCCTTTAGAAAATCAGTCAGGCAATCCCTCTTCATAAATTAATCCTTGCAAAACAAGGGCTTCCTCAATAGCGCCAAGCTGGATAGCATAGGCTTCATCCACACCATTTTTATATTTTTCACCCTCAGGAAGCCACAACCATGATACAAAGTGTTGCTCCAATGTAGCTTTCGAGAGGTTCAAGGCGTTCGTGCAATCACACAAAGCTTGGTTGTAAACTGTTGGGTTACGCAGCGATTCCAGAGCAACTTTTATTTCTTGGTTCATTTTTAAAGCTCCTTGCATTAGGGGTGTATCATGGTTGAAACAGGTCTGTATGGCTAATCTTACACCTTTCGGATCCGAAGGCAATCGAAATTAGAGGGAATTTTCTAATTTCTTTCACAAAATTTTCTGATCATTTGTTGATCAATTCTTGAAGCTTGGCCGCTTGCGTCTGTAGCTCTGCAATCTGATCCATCACTTTGTCAAGCTGAATTTGTTCTGGTGTTTGAGTTTCAGGAAATTCCACAGAATCCACTACTGCCTTAAATGTCATCTTGATTTCTTTTTCTCCAAGCTTTTCGTCGATACTGAATGTATGACAAAACCGTCCGTCTTCATAAGGGCTAAGCATAAGGTAGTTAGTATCCGTGTAGTTTACTTCTTTGTTACCATGCGCTTGCCAGCTGAAACCTTCCTGAAACAACCACTCCTGTGCAGCCTTGGAAATTTCAGGTGTGGGGGTGTAGATAAACCACTTATCCTTCTTGATATCAAACATAGCTTTCTTCTCATCAACGATTTCTACATCGGTTTTAACCAAGCCCCAACCACTATGCTCAGAGTCATTGGTCACTAGATAGTCGGTGTAATCTGCCTAAGTTTCTCTTACGTCAAACACTTAACCAATCTTATTCGCATACCAATAACTACTCAGTGCGGCCTTAATCACTTTAACTTTCATACTATCCCCTATTAAAATTCACCAAAGAAAGAAGATTCTTTCCAACTATTATACCGCTTAATCCCTTTATACACCAAGCTTTTCTCTTTGTAAAATTTTACTGCTTTAGGAATGATCACTCTCTGGGTATGGCTCTGCCCTGAAGCAATCTCATAAACTGTAGCTGCTGTGTGAAATAGAGTTTGTTTGACAGTATTCATTTTACCCTCTGAATTGCTTAAGAGTGTGATTAGGAAACGCTCAAGGTCTTGTTCTAGTTGGGATGGAATGTATTGGGGTTTCATTTCACCAGATCCTTGACGGCCTCAGTGCTACCTTTAAAGTCTACATCTGGTAGAATAGTTTGAGGTTTAAAGATTACTTTGTAGTGATACACACTAACATCTTCTCCATCCAATTGTTCACTAAAGTATGTCACATTATCACTGAGCCCAAGGCTGTGTTTCTTATACTCTTTAGGTCCTGTCTTACATGTCACATCGAGCTTATTAGCATTCTGTGCATCAAAAGAACAACGACCTTCAAGGGACAACATATAATCCCCGGTGATACCATTGTAAAACACAATACGACGATTGATTTCAAACATATCAGCAGCTTGCGAAAGATTGCGTGAAGCTACACGAGCATCATTGTCACAGCCAGCGAGGGCTGTCAACAGACCACACAAAACAATAATCTTTTTCATTTTAAATACCCTAAATTTAATTAAAACATCCCAGTTATCTGATGCCATTTGTCTTCTACGAACTTAATTCCACGACAATATTCAATATCCCAATCACCCTTATCTGGCCACATTCCTATGTGTTGTTCAAGGGCTGTTACACTTAAGTTGCATGCATAAGAGCAATCGTGAAGAGCTTCGTTAAAATCTTCACTTTCAGTCGATTCATTCAAAGAATTCTGTAGCTGTGTTTTTAATAGGTCAAGAGGGTTCATTTAACCAACTCCAGTTCTTCTTTAGTTGCATAAAATGTCATACCGTCCGTTCGGTCTTCGTGAGAGACTAGAAACTCCCCTAAT
>NZ_JAKFCQ010000201.1:0-4227 GCF_036676585.1 Robertmurraya sp. | reverse complement strand
CTTGCTCTCCTTGCATAAAAAACCTCTCCAAGTGGAGAGGTTTTCCTTATTTGCTAAGCGACTCGATGATAGTACCTGCGATTTCTTTGTAGATTTGACCTAGCTTATGGTCTTCGTGATATACAGAAGGAGCGAAGTCGTCTTCATTCCAATCAGGCTGACCAAGAGGTAACTTGCCAAGCACTTTCGTTTGAAGCTCATCAGCAAGCTTCTCTCCTCCACCCTGGCCGAACACATATTCCTTTTCCCCAGTCAGCTTACTTTCAAAGTAAGACATATTTTCAACTACACCTAAAATTTCATGATCTGTTTTAAGTGCCATGGCACCCGCTCTCGCAGCAACAAACGCAGCTGTTGGATGCGGAGTTGTAACAATAACCTCTTTACAAGCCGGAAGCATACTATGTACATCAAGAGCTACGTCGCCAGTTCCAGGAGGCAAGTCTAGTAGTAAATAATCTAAATCTCCCCATTCTACTTCATTGAAAAAGCTGTTCAGCATTTTTCCAAGCATCGGTCCTCGCCAGATGATAGGAGAGTTATCTTCAACAAAAAAGCCCATGGAGATGACTTTTACACCGAAGCGTTCGACTGGTATAATTTTTTCGCCACGTACAGCTGGACGCTTCGTAATGCCCATCATATCCGGTACACTAAAGCCATAAATATCCGCATCCACTAGCCCAACTTTTTTCCCTAATCTAGCTAATGAAACAGCAAGATTCACAGACACTGTCGATTTCCCTACTCCACCTTTTCCACTCGCGATGGCAATAAAGGTTGTCTTACTTCCAGGTGATAAAAGACCTTGTGATTCATCCTCCTGAGTAGAACGGAACTTTTCAAGTGTCTCTTGTGGAAGTTCAGAAAAACGGATTCCGACTGACTCTGCACCCGCTCCCTTTAATAGGTTTACTATTTTCATCTGTAACTGTAGCTGCTCTGCTGTTCCTGTTTTTGCAATTCCTATTTTAACACTTACATGTTTTTTCTCTTCTTTAATTTTTACTTCTTCAATGGCATTTAACTCTTCTAATGTCTTATGTAAAAATGGTTCTTCAATACTTTGTAGAAGTTCAATCACTTTTGCTTCTGTTAACAACTTTTACACCGCCTTTTTGAATTCGTTTGCATTTCTTATTATAACATAATCTTCTGTATATACAGTTAACTGCATCACACTCATATATAAGAAAAAAGAAGGTGGCATATATTTCACCTTCTTACTCCGCTTCAACTAGTTCATTTTCATTTGAGAAGTATCTAAGCATTCCTTTATAGATGGAAGCTGCTACCTTCTCTTGATATTCCTCGGTCTTTAACAACTGCTTTTCAGTAGGATTTGATAAAAAGCCAACCTCCACTAATACTCCTGGTTTCTTTGCATTTTTCAAGATATACACAGAGCTTAACGGTTTTGCTTTTCGATCTGTATTTTCAAGATTGATTCGGAGCTCGTCCTGAATGAACTTTGCAGCCTTAGCGTTTTCCTTTAGTTGTGGTGCATAAAATGTCTGTGCGCCACTCCATTTCTGGGAAGGAATCGAATTTAAATGGACACTAACAAAAAAGTTTGCTTCCGATTCATTAATCATGGCTAAACGCTTTTTTAAATCCTCTACTTTTCTCCTGCTGTATCCTCTAGTTCCATCCTCAGCTAAGTCCTTATCTTCCTCTCTAGTCATAATAACTAAAGCACCTTGCTCTTGAAGATAGTCTCTTAATTTCTTCGATACACTTAATGCAATATCCTTTTCAAGAGCACCTTCTTCACCAGCTCCTCCATCAGGTCCACCATGGCCAGGATCGAGCAAGATGATCTGTCCTGAAAGTGGAAGACTCCAGGAATTCCATGATTCTTTTGTTTTAAAGTAATCGTACTGAAGAATAAAAAATAAAATAACTAGTCCAACAGTAAAAGCAATGATTTTAGCTCTTTTGCTCATCTCTATGCGTCAGTCCTTCCCATCCGTCCAATATTCAATTTAATATATGGGACAAGATGGGATAATAGAACCTTCAGTTAATGAAGCCTTAATTTATGTCTTCTTTCTCCAGTACGAAAGCCTTCATGCCACCAACTTTCTACATACTGCTCACATAAGTAAAAAAGGGACTCACTATAGATGCCTTCCGTTCCCTTTCCCCAATAAAGGAGAAAATTATACAGTGTATCAATTAAATGCTTTTCCTCTTTATGACATCGGTCCTTAATACTCTCTACTGACTCTCCATAAAACCCGAATTTACTAAAGTGAGCACCTAGAAGATAAGCTTCAATTGCTACATCATAACAAGCCTCTTCTATGCCTGATTGTGTCATTAAATTAGCTGTTATGCGAGATGAACCAAAATATTGTTTGACTCTTTCCTTTAACGTTTTTAGTGAGATTTCTCTTAAGACTGATTTCTCATATTTCAACTGTTTTTCACGTTTTTTATCTTTAAAGGTTGTAATTACATTCACTGCATCGTCACCCCTTTCGATTATTCTTTAACGACGAAAAGAGAGACATACAAATTTGCTACTGATTTCACCTTCCAATTTTTTGGTTAATTTTCCTACACATGTATGGATAAATTTTTACAAGGAATTAAAATAGATGAAATAAACGTAAGCAGGAATATTCTCCAATGCCTAGAATTTGTTACCATGCAGGAAAAATTTAGATAAGGTGGGTTATTAGTATGAACCAACTTGAAATTGATGCACTTGAAATATTAGATCGAATAACAGATGGTTTCTTCTCGGTTGATACAAACTGGAACTTCACCTACATTAACTCCGAAGCAGCACGATTACTTTTCCGGAATCGAGAAGATCTTCTTGGTAAAAACATTTGGTTTGAATTCCCTGAGGCAGTTAATTTAGCTTTCTACGATCAGTACCAGAAATCTGTACATGAACAAGTACCAGTAACATTTAGCTCTTTTTTCCCTCCACTAAATACTTGGTTCGATGTAAGAGCCTATCCATCACCCAATGGTCTTTCTGTGTACTTTTTAGATGTTACAGCAGAAAAGAAAGCTGCTTCCAAAAAACAGCAACATTATAAATCCCTATTTGAACAAAATCCTGACGCTGTATTCTCTTTTGATTTAAAAGGAAATTACCTTAGTGTAAACTCAGCTATGGAGCGCTTGCTAGGCTATACAGAAAAAGAATTTCTCCAATTAACTTATCTCCCCCTTGTTGAAGAAGCAGAATTACAAAGAACCAGAAATCACTATGAAAAGGCAGCAACAGGATACACTCAACATTACGAAACAAAGGCTTTACATAAAGATGGACGAGTTATTCATGTGAGTGTTACAAACATCCCAATTGTAGTTGATAATGAGGTAGTGGGTGTATATGGGATCGCCAAGGATATCACGGATCAGAAGGCCACCGAGCTACAACTTATTAAGTCGGAGAAGCTATCGGCAGTTGGTCAGCTCTCTGCATCGATCGCACATGAAATACGCAACCCACTTACCGCTCTTAAGGGTTTTCTCCAAATCATGAGGTCATCTGCCCCAAGCAAAGAAATATGCTATTACGAAATCATGGCGGATGAGATTGCACGAATAGAACAGATTACTGGTGAGTTACTAATGGTGGCTAAACCTCAAGTTCAGCATTTTCATTATGAGAACCTAACAGACATCTTTCATGATGTGACGACACTACTCGGCTCACAAGCACTAATGAATCGAGTAAACATTCATGTTACTTCTGGAGATATCCCCCTAGTGTACTGTGTTGCCAACCAATTAAAACAAGTATTCATTAATCTAATAAAGAATGCGATTGAATCCATGCCATCAGGAGGAGATATTCATGTGTTTTTAGGAAGCTCTCATAACGGGCAAGTTTATATAAAAGTTACGGACGAAGGCTGTGGCATTCCGGAAGATTTACTTAATAATATCGGCATTCCATTTTATACAACAAAACAAAAAGGAACAGGTTTAGGTATGATGACGAGCTTTAAAATTATAGAGTCACATGCGGGAACAATGGAAATAACAAGTAAAGAAGCGGAAGGAACGATAGTTAAGATCACTTTACCTGTTCATTTTGTAGAGTAAACATATATATAATAGAGAGGAGGTGTTTTTCTTATTAAAACAAAAAGACCCCCAACCATTGGTTGAGAGTCCTTGATAAGCGTAAAATTAACGCTTTGAGAACTGAGGTGCACGACGAGCGCCTTTAAGACCGTATTTTTTACGTTCTTTCAT
>NZ_JAKFCQ010000200.1:0-10730 GCF_036676585.1 Robertmurraya sp. | reverse complement strand
CCACCTGCGAAATGATAAAGTCTTTTGTCTTTGATCCAATAAATGTGATCAAATAGCTTATCTAAAAAGTAGCGATCATGCGATACTGCCAGGATGGTTCCATTAAATTCTTCTAGAGCTTCCTCAAGAACTTCACGGGATTCAATATCTAAGTGATTGGTAGGCTCATCTAGGATGAGAAAATTCAAATCCTGATACATCATCTGTGCTAGGCGAAGTCGCATTTTCTCCCCACCACTCAACTGGGATACCTTTCGAAACACACTGTGCCCATAGAACAAAAAGCGAGCTAGAATATGCCTTGCTTCCCCTTCTGTTACCTTTATTTCATCTCGGAATAATTCAATCACCGTTTCGTCCTTTTTATCAGGAAAAATATGCTGAGAAAGATAACCGACTTTCACATTACTTCCAAGCTTTAATTCTCCACTATCAGCCTGTTCTTGCTGCAGAAGCATTTTAATAAGCGTGGATTTTCCCGTCCCATTTTCACCAACCATCGCGACCCTTTCACGAAACTGAATGTGGAGATGGGCATCCTGAAATAAAACTTGCTCTCCGAAAGATTTATTTACCTCCTTCATGACAACCACATCCTTGCCACTCCGGTCTGCTACCTCCATCTCAAGATTCATCTTTTTACGATTCAGTAGTGGTCGATCCAGCTTCTCCATTCTTTCAAGCGCTCTTTCCATATTACGCGCACGCTTATGAAGCCCTTCATTCGGCGGATTTGCACGATTTGCCCACTCACGTAGTCTTTTGATGGCTTCTTTCATTTTCTTAATCTTTTTTTGCTGTTCTTCATATGCCTGAAATTCCTTTAAAAGACGCTCCTCCTTCTCCTTCACAAAAACAGAGTAATTTCCTATATATGAAGTAATCTCCCCATCCTCTAAATCAAGCATTTTTGTCACCACATCATCGAGAAAGTATCGGTCATGAGACACAATAACAACCGTACCTTTATACTCTTTTAAAAACTGTCCAAGCCACTCCACTGACATCAAATCTAAATGATTCGTTGGTTCATCTAGTAATAATAGATCCGGTTGCTTTAACAGAAGTTGCGCTAAGCCTATCTTCGTTTTCTCACCTCCACTTAGAGACTGAAACGATTTATCTAAGAGGTGTTGAATAGAAAGGCCATTGGAGATGCGATCAATATTGGCATCCATTTCGTATCCGCCTAGCAGTGTGTATTGATCCTGTAACTGTCCGTATTTTTCTACGCATCTTCCAAGACTCTCTGCAGAAACATTAGGATTCGCCATCCGTAATTCAAGCTCTTTCATTTCCGTCTCCATCTCTACCAATGAGGCGAATGCGGTTTTTAACACATCTAAAGCAGTTATTTCACTTTGGAAACCAGGAATTTGTTCTAAATAACCTATTGTCGTCCCTTTTCTCCAATGAATTTGACCACTATCCGGAATTTCTTCCCCAGCTAATAGCTTAAAAAGAGTCGTTTTCCCACTCCCGTTTCGACCAACGAGTCCAACCCGGTCTCCTTCATGAATTTCTAGTGATAAGTTTTCAAAAATGGTGTTCCCACCAAACATTTTGCTTATGGAATTTACGCTTAAAGTAATCATATTTTATTTGAACCTCCCGGAGTTTGTATGTTTTTTTACACAAAAAAACCATGGGAAAAATCCCATGGCACGAAAAATGTGTACGAAAAAAAGAGAGCGGAAAGCCCTCTTTCATCCATTCATTATTTGTGGATAAGAGATGTTTCACTGTTTAGTTTGCTATGGAATTGCTTAAAAAGGGCAGACTTCTCCCGTTGTTCGCAAAACCAGCAAAAATTGCACGGACGATATACGTATAGTCCATCCAGAATCCGCGCATCAAAACAGCATTTTTCATCTCTTTCCACCTCCGTTCCAGTTAGTTACTTTCATCTTATTCATTCCGGAGCTGAAAAGCAAGAAATTTATGTAAATTTTACTTTACTAGCTCATGTTTGAACGCGTAAATAACGGCTTGCGTTCGATCTTGTACTTGAAGCTTGCTTAAAACATTACTCACATGGGTTTTTACCGTCTTAAGCGCAATAAACAAATCATCAGCAATTTCTTGATTGCTTTTTCCCTCAGCCATCAACAAGAGTATTTCCATTTCTCGTGAGGTAAGCTCCTCATGCGGTGCTACATCATTTTTTTGACGCATTTTCATCATCATTTTGCCTGTCACCTCAGGTTCAAGAACCGATTGACCGTGAAAGGTTGCCCGGACAGCATTAGCTATTTCACTAGCCTTTGAGGTTTTTAACATATAGCTCGTTGCTCCCGCTTCAAGTGCCGGATATACTTTTTCATCGTCTAAAAAGCTTGTCACAATGATGATTTTTGCCTCGGGCCATTCTGCAATGATTTGCCGTGTTGCTTCAATGCCATCCATTTCCTTCATGACTAAATCCATTAATACAATATCCGGCCTTAACTCTAGGACCATTGGAATCGCTGCTTTTCCATTATCCGCTTCACCTACAACCTCGATATCTGGCTGTGCAGATAAATACGAAGAAACTCCAATTCTTACCATCTCATGGTCATCAACAAACACGACTCTAATCACTGCTCTCACCCTTCCTCATCAACGGGACCTTTACTTCTAGACGGGTACCTTTATTTTTTACACTAATAATTTTGCACGTTCCACCAATTTCCACTGCACGTTCATGCATATTTTGAAGTCCATACGAACCAGCTTTTGATTCTTCCACATCAAAGCCAACTCCATCATCTACTACCCTCATAATGATAAAATTGTCCCGCTGGATGAGTAAAACCTCCAGCTCCTTCGCCTTTGAATGACGAAGAATGTTCGAAACAGATTCCTGAAGTATTCGAAAGAGATGGTCCTCCACACCTTTATCCAGAGGAAACTCCTCTACCTTCCATCCTATTTCCATCGTTACTTTTTGTGATAGTTCGACTAACAGTTCTTCAATACCTTCTTGAAGTGTTTTTCCTTTTAACGGCACTGGACGTAAATGAAGAAGAAGCGCTCTCATTTCCAATTGAGACTGATGAATCATTTCTTCTACCATCTTCATCTGCTTTGCTTCTCGATTCTCACTTTCAATCTGCTTCGTTTCATTGATTGCAGACATCATCATCGAAGCCGCAAAAAGCTGTTGGCTCACCGAGTCATGAAGCTCTCTAGCCAACCGATTGCGTTCTTGAGATATGATTTCTTGAATACGATTTTCCTGATCCTCTGCTTTTTCATTAGCAAGCTTCTGAGAAGCCTTTGCCTGGTCAGCAATTTGCTTTTGAATTTTACGAACTCTTTGGACAATCGGTTCATAGGAGATGCCATTCTCAATCTGACTTGCGCGTCCTTCCTCTACTTCATGAAGAATATCGTCAATCGTTTGCATCTGTTTCCGCCAGTAAAATCCCGATCCCAAACCAAACAAAATTCCAATCGCAATACTTACGCTTGGAAGAAAGAAGATGAATGGGATATCCATTAAATCACGTTCCCATAGCTCAGACCAATTGTAGACTGGAAAAGCCATAAAAAACGAGACAGATAAAAAGATGAAAACGAATAGAGACAGACTAATTCCCCAAACAATTTGGCGTTGTACGATACTCATACTCGCTTCACCTCGAGGTCACCCACCAGCATCGAAGTGAATACCTTCACCTTCTGATCCGCTTTCTCATACTCGCTCGTTTGAACATGCAGTCGCTGATTGAACAGCTTATCTCCTGTTACATTCAATATATTACTAGAGCCAGCAAGGACACTGTGATTCACACAAACCTCTACATCGTAAGGAACTTGAATCTGGATATTCCCGACTAACCCTCGTACAAATATAATCGTCTCACCTTTTGGTAAAACGGTATAGCTTAGATCGATAATCGTGTCACCGATTCCTGTTTGTATATTAATATCATTCCACTCATACACATGGTCTTTCGTTCTCTGTTCACCGAAAATGGTATTTTCAAATAAGGGCGTTTTTTTTACGATTGTTTCTGTTTGTGGTGCACTCGTTTGTGCTTCGACTACCTCAGGCTGTATTTTTTCTGGGGAACGCTTAGACTTTGCAAATTGAATAATTAAATAACCCAATATCCCAAACAAAAAGACTTTAATAGTCATCATATTAAACACACTTAAAATAAAGAAGATCGTTCCTGCCCAAAATAAGAATTTGCCTGATGTTTTTGGCTGGCGCTTCCTCCCGATATAAATCATTCCTGATGCAACAAGGAGGGAGAAGATCAGTCCACGATTAAAGAAAGTGACCTCAAGTAGTAACAATACTATTCCAAACATAACTGCCCAGCTGAGAAGATCACTCTTCTTTTTTCCTACCATGTTGATTCCTCCTCTCCTGTTCTCTAGACTTATAGAAGGCGTAGTGCTACGCCTTCTAGTTTTTCCATCTTCTATGTCTAGCTACAGTGCCTAGCGACTAGTGTACTTCACCCTTTTCCCTACGATAAGTCAACATCGAATCGCTTACGCTCTTCGTGTTTCCTTTATCTCAGTCAAAGGGCTCCAGTCCATACGTCGCTGAAAAGGCACCTCCGCTTTTCTTCTAGAATATCAGTTTTTCTTACAAAGTAGTAGCTTCTTCTTTTTTCATTTCTTTTTCTAGTTTGGCGATGCGGGCATCGATGGTGTTTCTGTAGTATGAGGTATTTATCTTCTCTTCCATTTGATCAAGGTATGACTCAATTTCTTGAAAGCGCGAAACGGATGGGTTGGAGTAGTTGTCATTGTCTAACACTTTATTCATTTGATAGTGAGCACGAGATAGGTTTTCTCTTCCCATTAATTCCATGCGACGTATATGCATATCTTTCAACTTATGCTTCATTTCCTCGTATTTTTGCTCTAGCTCTTGCAATTGATTTTCCGTGTAACGAAGGGATTCGCTTAATCGCGCTGCTCTCTCTTCGTATTGAAGTTGCTCAGCACTAGCAAATGTGAAAAGCTCCGTTTCACCTGCATTTTGTGCTACTTCAGCTTGGTATTTTCTCTTTTCAGCAAGTTCCTGTGCTTGCTTTAACTCGCGAGTAAACCCGTCACGCAAAGTATATTGTCTTTCAACAAGCTTTCTTACTTTTTCTGTTTCTAGCTCACATTCACGTAAATACTGGTTCAGCATCGCAATCGGATTTTTGTTTTCCTTTTTTGCTATTGCTTCATTTAAATCAGCTACAATCGTATTTTTTAATCGTGTAAATAAGTTTGACATAAATATCTCTCCTCTTTTAAAATTAGTTTTTATTTAGTTCAGACCATTGCTTTTCAAAGTTTTGAAAAGGGTCGTTTGAAACTGTTTCTTTTACTTTTGTTTCGTTAAATTTTTTGTAAACAACATAGAGAATATATGCAGCTACAATCCCAACGATCGCCGGTGCGTTAGAGATGGATGCCATCAGGAGAATGAATCCTAAGATTCCTAACCCGATTTTCATCCCTGTCGAATCTGTCTTTAAAAACTGCTTAAACACAAAGTACAGAATCGCCATGCTGACTACTAACCCTACCAGTGGACCAAGATTTGCTAATAAAACTAACGCTGCAATGCCTCCTATTAAAAGCAACCCGAATTTTTTCATTTGTTGTTGCCTCCCTTCTTGATATCATCTTACCTAGATTTCAAACTTCTCATAACGAGCTTAAGCTTGATTTTCATATACGACTTGAGGCTTAGAGAGTGATAAGACTGTTGGTAAATCGCGGGTTAGAGTTGATTTAATAGAGGAAAACTCGTCATTTTCGTAATGGTTGAGGAGGGTTTTAAGGGGAATGTTCGTTAATTTGATTTTCTTCGGGCCGTTTTAGATCTTATTTTTAAAAGAATGGGTGTTTTTCTATGCGCTGGGTCAGCTTTATTTGCGATTTTTTGAATTTATTTGCGATTTTCGGATTTTATTTGCGATTTTCAAAATTTATTTGCGATTCCCAGATTTTATTTGCGATCTTCAAGTTTTATTTGCGATCCACCGACTTTACTTGCGATCTTCCGATTATATTTGCGATCCAATGCTCTTACTTGCGATCCCCGGTTTCCACATGCAAACTACATCATAACTCCCCAATTGAAAAAAGCCGGAGTTCCCTCCGACTTTTCCTACTTCGAAATAAACATTTGTGTCCAGTAATGCTGCTTTGATCCGCCTTGTGCATAACCAACACCGATATGCGTGTATCCTGAGCTAAGGATGTTTTTACGGTGGCCTTCACTGTTCATCCATGCAGTCACTACCTCTTGCGGTGTGCGTTGACCGGCTGCGATGTTTTCTCCTGCACTACGGTACGATATTCCGAAGTTTTTCATCATATCAAATGGCGATCCGTATGTAGGGCTTGTGTGAGAAAAATAGTTTCGGTCTCTCATGTCAACTGATTTGTAACGCGCCACTCGTGCTAGTTCCCAGTCCGCAACAAGAGGCTTTAATCCATACTTGGCACGCTCTTGGTTTGTCAATTGGACGACTTGATTTTCAATCGACTTGGTCGCATCATAGTTTGGAATGTTTACCCTTTGTCCCGGATAAATAAGTGCTGGATTTCGAAACTGTGGGTTTGCCTGAATAATTTCGGATAATCCCACTTGATAACGAACAGCAATTTTCCATAAGCTATCTCCCGGTTGAACAGTATACACTTGTTGTGCGAACGAGTTTGTTGGGATAACAACCAATGACAGTAATAGAGCAATTCCTAAGATTAGCTTTTTAAGCATATTTACCACCTCCTAACAATAATAGAATTCATCTTCCTCAGCTAAAAAAATCAAGGAGAATGTTTCCAAATTGGAAAAGATTCATTGTCCCCTTCATATAGTGTGTAAAGGAGGGATTTCCATGGGTTTGATGTGGGTAACAACCGTTGGATTGGCTATTTGCTTAGGAATTGTTGGTGGTGTGTTTATTTATTATCTAAGAACGGCACTTGATTCAGAGGATGCACATCGAATTGATCCCGCTCCAAAAGATTAGAAATAAGTGGCTCGAATCTCTCTCGGGCCACTTTTTTTAAAAGATAAGAAAGGATAAGACTTTCAACTTTGAAAATTGTCTAGCTCCAGCGCCCTAGCGCCTAGTGTCCTTCGCTCTCCGCCCTACGATAAGTCAACATCGAATCGCCTTCTGGCTCTTCGTGTTTCCTTTATCTCAGTTGGAGCGCTCCAGGCCATACGGCGCTTACCAGGGCGCTTGCGCTTTTCTTAGTCCCTTTGACAACCTGGACAATAAAAACATTTTCTTGAGGATACCTCTTCAAAGCAAATCGTTCCTCCACATCTCCCACACACTTCCCCTTCTCGGTCGTACACAAAGCAATGATCATTATATCCCCCCGTAAAGGTGTCCCCTTTATATAAAGGCTGATCCATATAGCCTCCCAACCCAAGCGCTCGCTGCAGCACTGATTGAATCGCATCATAAAGATCCTTTTGCATTCCCTCATCCAATGTATCTGCATGTTTGGTAGGCATGAGCCGAGCTCCATAACAGATTTCATCTGAATAACAATTCCCAATTCCTGCGATAAATTGTTGATCAAGAAGTGTGGTTTTAAGTCGTCCTCTTTTTTCACTGATTAAATCAAGCCAAGCTGTATAGGTTAAATGGCCATTCAACGGTTCAGGTCCTAAATCAGACAGCTCCTTTTCAAGCTCCTCTTCAGATAAAAGATGTAGATACCCTAGCCGCAAACCAATAAAATATAACTCCATTTCCCCAAAGGAAAGAATCACCTGTTTGGTTCTTTTGGGCTGGTCATTTTCACTACCCACATACATCCAGCCGCCAAGCATTAGGTGCAGCAGCAAGCTGTCTCCTGTATTTAATTTAAAAATCAAGTGCTTGGCTCTTCTATGAATGGCTTGTACCCTAGCTCCTTGTACTTTCGATATAAACGTTTCACTCTCCATATTGATCGACTTTTCACGATTGATGGTCACCGTAGAGATTTCTTTCCCTGATAATCGCTCACTTAACAACTTCCGATACGTCTCCATTTCTGGTAATTCAGGCATGGTTGACCTCCTTCGTTCGGTTTCTTTTAGTATGCGCAAAATCCAATGTATCGCTTGGAAAATTGTCCTTTCTTCCATACATATTTCTCTCTCACTTGGAAAAATTATGTTCATCTAGAAGATTTGAGGAGGAACGGCTATGTCTATGAAGGACTATGAAATACCCCGCTTTCCAGAACCATTTTGGAGAGACATGGATTTACCGATTTACAATTCTTTAATCGAGGATATCAGTGTGGATGTGGCGATTGTTGGGGCTGGCATTACTGGCATTACAGCTGGTTATCTATTAGCTAATAAAGGCTTAAAAGTCGCCATTCTTGAAGCTGGGAGGGTTTTAAATGGAACGACCGGTCATACGACGGCAAAAATAACGGCTCAGCATGGTTTAATATATAATGAATTGCTCCAAAACTTTGGCGAAGAACGAGCGAAAATGTATTATCAGGGCTCTGCTGACGCCATGGAGTTTATTAATCGAATGGTAAATGAACATAGCATCGAGTGCGATTTTGCAACCCAAGAGGCCATTCTTTATGCTGTATCAGACAAATATGCGTTTCAAGTGGAAGAAGAGGCAGATGCCTATCGAAAGCTTGGCATACGTGGGGAGTTAACAGAGGAAGCCCTCCCTTTTAACATTAAATCGATGTCTACCCTTGTGATGCCTGACCAAGCCCAGTTTCATCCACTCAAGTACTTGAATGTACTTTTACGTAAATTTATTGAAGCGGGTGGCGTGGTTTACGAAAATGTAACGGCTACAGATGTAGAGGAAGGTTCACAGCCTAAGGTGGTTTTAAGAAACGGGAAAAAAGTATCGTGCGAGCATGTGATTGCAGCGTCTCATTATCCGTTTGTTGATAAAAACGGCTTTTATTTTACTCGTCTTGAAGTTAAACGTTCCTATATCGTTGCGGTAACAACACAAAAAGAGTTTCCTGGTGGTATGTTTTATGGTGCCGACTCACCTACTCGCTCGTTAAGGTCTACCCCTCTAGAAAACGGAGAACAGCTTGTTCTTGTTAGTGGAGACGGTCATAAAACCGGACAAGGGGAAGACACCATGAAGCATTACATGGCGCTAGAGGAGTTCGCTAATGATGTATTCGGTATTAAAGAGTACAAGTACCGATGGTCTGCTCAGGATATGATTACATTAGATAAAATCCCTTATATCGGACCGGTTACTGAGAAAAATTCCAATATTCATATTGCTACGGGCTATCGTAAATGGGGAATGACGAATGGAACGCAGGCAGCCATTTTGCTTTCTGATACGATACTTGGTAAAGAGAATGTGTACCGAGATTTTTATGCCCCTCAACGTTTTGATTCCGATCCGGATATCAAAAAATTCATTCAAATTAATGCGGACGTTGCAAAGCATTTGGTAAAGGGGAAGCTTGAGTATGTTGGAAAAGAGCCAGGTGAGGTCGAGGTAGATGAAGGAGCAGTGGTGATGGTGAAAGGCGAGCGCGCTGGTGCCTATCGCGACCATGATGGTTGCCTGCATCTTGTAGACACAACCTGTACTCATTTAGGCTGTGAGGTGGAATGGAATCACGGAGATCGTACATGGGACTGCCCTTGCCACGGGTCACGATACACTTACGACGGAACAGTTGTCGAGGGTCCTGCGGTAGAGCCTTTGAAAAAGTTAAATTTGGATTAATTCATATCATTGAGCCATGCCCCCTTTGTTAGGGGCATGGTCAAATACTAATAAAAAACCTATTTCAGGTGAAAATCGCCTGAGTTGGTATTTACATTTAATTCGTATTCGCCGTCACCAAGCTGACCGATGATACGATCTTCTTCTTTTTCCTGATAACTCATTTGCTTAATATCTATGATGCCACTACCTGACTCTCCTTTGAAGTCTAGCTTCATAGAAGTTGGTTTGTCCTTGAACTCAATGATTACATCGCCACTTGATGATTTTGCAGTAATATCTCCAGTTAGCTGTTGACTGGAGATTGACATATCGCCTGATGAAGTAATGGTCTCCAAGCCTCCTTCCACATCCGAAAGTACTACATCCCCAGAAGATGCTATTGTACTTATTGATGTTGCTTGACTTCCTTTTAGAAAAAGGTCTCCACTACTCGAAACAAGGTTAATTTTCTTTGACTTAGTCTTCTCCACGGTGACGTCTCCACTTGATGTCTTCACTTCAAAGGACTCCCTAGCATCACTTGATTCAACCTTGATATCTCCGGAACTTGTATTAAAATGTAATTCCTTTGCTAGTACACCTTCTGCTCCAATATCTGCTGATGATGTGACAACAGTAATCGACTTATATTCTTTTTCTGGAACATGTATACGAATGTTTGTATCGTATATAAGAATACCGATGTTTATTATTTGTTGATTATGATCAATTAATTTAACATCTACTGTATTTCCGTTTTCCTCGGCTACAAGGGACAATTCTTTTTTTAGCTTTCTACTTATCTTTCCGTGTAATTCAACAGTGATATTATCGTCACTGCTTGGAACAACCATCACATCACTGGACTCAAAGTGAAAGTTTAGATTTTCCAACTTTTGATTTTCAAGCACTAACTTTTCATTAATCTCATACGTTTCGAATGAAAATCCACCTGATGCACTAACTGAAACCAATGTTCCCACTATTCCAATGGCAAGCATGATAAATAATGCACTCACGATTTTCTTCATGCCGTTCTCCCCCCTT
>NZ_JAKFCQ010000199.1:0-1894 GCF_036676585.1 Robertmurraya sp. | reverse complement strand
CTTGATTAACCCAACAATGATAAATGGAGTAAATCCTCCTGCAAAAGCAGCTGACCAAGAAAGCTCGGCAGCAATCTTTAGCCAAGCAGTGCCTAATGCCAAAGTAACAAGCGTTCCAATAGTATTGGCAATCACAGCATTCTTAAAGTTGAAGGCTCTTTTTTCCATAAACCACCCGATTAGGAAGGCAGTTGGAACGAAGCCAACTAAATATCCCCCAGTTGGTCCGATAAGCTTTGAAATTCCACCTGAAAATTCAGCGAATACTGGTACTCCTGCAGAACCAATAATTAAATATAAAATGACCGATAGTGTTCCATAACGAGAACCTAGAATGGTTGCTGCTAAGCCAATGGCAAGGGTTTGTCCTGTAATTGGAACGAGCGGAAGTGGAATGGTAATTTGAGCCATTACGCCAATGATTGCAGCAAAAAGTGCTGTCACAATCATCATTCTTAATTTCAATTGTTGATTTTTCATTTGTTTCTCCCCTTTAAATGTAAACTACTCTTCATTATGGTTAACAATTAAACTTTATAAATATTTAGAAAATTTGTCAACCTCAAAAAAGTGGTGCCAGTGCACTTCCGCGGATTTATTTTGAAATGTCTGAAAGGGTTCAAATGAAACATCAAAAGAAATGGCATTTCATCCAACTTGTTAAACTAAACTTCTCCTTTTGTACAATAAGAGCTTCCATACTCTGTAATCTATACGTTGTTTCTTATCAGTAAAATCATATGATTGTTGGAGCTTCTAAGTTTTTACATATTTTTCATTCTCTGAGAAAACAATAAAAACACCAAATAATATTGTAAATCGGAGGATGAACCTTGGAGACACATAGCCCCATTCGATTAACTGCTCCGGAAATTGCAAGCCTTTGGACTCAATACATTTTTGATACAATGTCCATTTGTTTCTTTCGTTATGCACTCGAACATATCGAAGATCACGAAGTCAAATCGATCTACCAAACTTCCCTTGAAGTATCCAAAAAGCATGTCGAAGAAATTACAGTATTCTTGCAAAAAGAAAATCACCCTATTCCACTTGGGTTCACAGAAAAAGACGACGTAAACATTCACGCACCACGTCTTTTTCAAGATCCTTTCTACCTAAATTATCTTTATATCATGACTTTGCAAGGAATGACTGGGTATGCTTTATCTGTTAGTACTTCCATTCGTTCTGACTTACGGAAGTATTACATTACCTGTATGTCCGAAACGATGGAGCTTTTTGATCAATCCATTAATTTAATGCTTTCAAAAGGACTTTTTACTCGACCTCCTATTATTACACCACCCGATTCGATCGATTTTGTAAAGAACCAAAGTTTTTTAACTGGATGGTTGGGAGATCGCCGTCCGCTGAATGCCATCGAAATTGGAGATATTACTTTCAATATGCTAAAAATGCATTTACATGCTGCTTTAAAAGTGGGATTCATCCAAGTTGCTCAATCAAAAGAGGTTCGTCAACATTTTAAGAGGGGACTTGACATTGCCAATAAACATATAAAAATATTCGAATCAGTATTTAAGGAAGATAAATTAAATTCTCCTATTTCCTGGCAATCGATGATCACGAACTCTACTTCTAATACCTTTTCAGATAAATATATGATGTACCAAATTCAATTGTCTGCACAGTTAAGCCTTTCATATTATGGTTCTGCTTTAAGTGTCAATGCAAGAAGAGATATAGGTGCTAAATACTTACGACTAATTTTAGAACTTTTACACTACGCTGATGACGGAGCAAACATAATGATAAAAAATGGATGGTTAGAGCAGCCTCCAATAGCAAGTGACCGAGAATCGCTTGCAAAGGAAAAGGAATGATAAATAATATTTCGGAAACTGGAAGCTAGGAACGATTCCTAGCTTTT
>NZ_JAKFCQ010000198.1:0-10734 GCF_036676585.1 Robertmurraya sp. | reverse complement strand
TCTGTTCTTTCTAACCAAATGGACCACCTAGATTTCATAATACACCTTCTCCTGATATCAAACTTCAGTAATTATTAAAGACAAACCTTAAGAAAACCTTAAAATAAAAATGCCCTTAACAAAGAGCATTTTACTTTCAATTTGGATTTTCTAATAATTGATTCTCTAATTTACAAACCCACTTATAATATCCTAATAATATGAGAAGAAGAACGGGGTCCACAATTGCAGCATGCCACAACTTCCACCAACCATAATGAAAAAAACCCCATGGTTCAGGGAGTAGAGTAATCGTTTCATACATCAAAATTCCCATCACCCAAAAGAAAAGATAAGTGATTTTTTGACGGATAGATTTATTAAAAGGAAACCAGTTTAAAAACATCATATTAACCGGTGGAATAAGTACTGTATGTGCAAGGAGGCCTTTCCAATCGACTCCTTTATAAAAATACCAATATCCGTGAAATTTGAATTCCACTATTAAATCGAATAACATTTGAAATGCTATCGTAAATGCCCAAATATGTACAATTTGATTTGCAGTCAATCTTTTATTCGTTTTAAAGGCAATAAGATTAAAAAGTATAATGGCAATAATCAGGCCTATCATATCATTTTCCTTTTTTATTTTTTAAACTTCCCATAATATAGGAAACTTACACATAAATTTCCCCTACCTTCCTTTCTCAACCTATTTCTTTTCCCATATAAAAGTAACCGCGCTTTTAGGAGGAAGAGTATACGTAAAAAATGAACCTCTATCATTGACTTGAAACCTTGTTTCTTTATCACTAGGATTTAAGGCGATAAGTACAGTAGAATGATCAATGTTTTCATAGGCAACCGTCTCAATGATTCCAGGATAGCTTGTTGAAGCAATCCTTATCGCTTTAGCTTGAACGAATTTACTTGCGTGCCCGATTGAATAGTATTCAACATTCTTCGTCACTTTTCCAGTTTCCTGATTAATCGTGACAACCCCACGACAATTTTCACAACCTCCATTGGTTGGCCCTCCTTTTTCATCTAGTGCGGTATTCCACATCAATACTGTTTTCGCCCAGTTTCTTGGACCTCCAATAATCAAATTGGACATTTGCCAGCTTAAATTATCCCCAAAGTCTTCGCTCCATTCACCACCACTGCACTCAGATAGATAAATATGTTTATCAGGGAAATTGACATGTACTCGAGTCATAGATTCTGGTGTTCCTTTATAACAATGAAACGCAGTTCCCTCTGTATATTTGTTCGTGTCCTCATTTTGAAACACTGTAGAAATAAATTCGGAAGCCCCCTCCCAATTGTGATCATAGGCAATAATTTTTGTATCGATCTCGTTCGATTCAAGTGCCGGACCTAAGTATTTCCCAATAAATACAGCTTGTTCTTCCGCACTCATACTCATCGTTGGATAATTAGGTGACGTAAAGTCTGGCTCATTTTGAATGGTAATACTATCAATCGGAAGCCCTCTTTCTTCATACGATTTTATATAACGGACAAAATAGTCTGCGTAGGCCTTGTATGTTTCCTCTGTCGTATAGTCAAGGTACCAACCATTAAATGTTTTTTCTCCGTATTTCATCCATGATGGCGCGGTCCATGGTGTTCCCATGATCTTCAGATTCTGGTTTTGGCTTCGAGCCTCCTGTAGGACATTGATAACCTCTTGATCTTTGTCCACCGAAAAGTGACTTAAACTAATATCCTCTTCATCTGCATACGTGTAGTTGCTCGCATTTCCTTTATCATCAACTGAAAAATCAGATCCTCCAATTGAATGTCTTACATAACTGATATGAATACCATTTGCTGAAAACAAGTCCTTTAAGAGCATCTCCTTAGACGATTGGTTTAATTTATTATTTATTAAATAGGCCGAAGAACCGGTTATTGCAGCCCCAAAGCCATCCATCGTTTGGTATTTTGTTTCACGGTCGATCGTGATGGTTGGGATATTTTTTTCTTCTATTTTTGAAAATGGTAGAGGAGATTTTTGAGTAAGAAGGTTCTTTTGATCACCCGTTGTTAGCCAGATAGAAGCCTCATTTCGTTCCACCGATGACTCTTGATTCTCTGCTCTTTCCTTAAAAAGTGTGAACATGCTAATACCACCTAATAACAGAAATAAAAAGACTAGAAGTAGACATTTGTGATTGTGGTTCATATTTATCACCTCTTTGGATTTTCAAAAAAATCCCCACAAGCACATAACGAACTTGTGGGGGAAATGAAGGGTTTATCTTCTTGACTGATTATCCTTAATGTATTTTCACTTTGCTTGATTAAATTGCTGGCTAATTTCTTTTGATATCGTGATACTACCTTTTAAGCGGATATCCGTAGAAGAGCTACCAACATAGATTGGTACCTCACCAGAAGGCATTACCCATGCATTTTTCTCTTCGTCATAGTAAGAGAATGCTTTTGCATCAAGCTGAATTGTTACTCCACTTTGTTTACCTGGCTTTAATTCAACCTTTTGGAATCCTGCTAATTGTTTTGGCGCTGTTTCCACATTCGTCGGCAATTCACCCGTATACACCTGAACAACCTCTGAACCTGCTACATCACCTGTATTCCTTACATTTAGCGATACTTCAATCGTTGGTTTTTCTGTTTTCTTTGATGATTTCATTTTTGTTTTTAAATTCTTATAGCCAAAGTCTGTATAAGATAATCCATGACCGAAGGAGAACGCCGCATCAATACCCGCTTTTTCAAAGCCACGGTATCCGACGAAAATTCCTTCCGTATATTCAGTTACTAGGTTAATTCCTGGATATTGTTCTTCTGAAGAAACCGGTGTTGAATCTTCATCTACTGGGAAGGTAACCGGTAATTTACCAGAAGGATTTACGTCCCCAAATAGTACATCGGCAATGGCATTCCCTTGTTCTTGTCCTGGGTACCATGCTTGGACAATTGAAGGTACTTGATCCTTCCAATCTCCCATCTCAATAGCTGTTCCACTTTCATTCACAACTACCACGTTTTTGTTTACTTTTGCTACTTCTTTAATCAGTTGTTCCTGGTTATTTGGAAGTTCCATGTCCGAACGATCCACGTACCCTTCGCTATCATACGTTCTAGTTACGATCACTGCTACATCTGATTTTTTCGCTAGTTCAACTGCTTTAGTAATATTATCATCGACCACATCTTCAGCCGCTTCCCAGCCAAAACGTAATTGACCACCATTGTCATTTCCAGTTGTTTTTGTGTAATCTGTTTTATATTCAATTTTTAAATCATAGTTTTTACCTTCTTCTAATGTGACAGTTTCTTCTACTGTTCCAAGCTTCGCTCCAGCATTGTCTATAACAAGCTTTCCATCAATATATACTTTACTAGAACCATAGCTAGTTGTTGAAAGCTTGTACTCTCCAGTCTTTGGCACCTTGATAACTCCAGTGTATCTTGCAGACATCATACCATTTAAGTTTGTAGGAAGTTTATCTAATTTCGAAGATTGAGCATTAAAGCCTTCATAATTATAAAACCCTAGATTTAAGTTTACTTGCTTAGTAATATGGTTAAAAACAGGGTTACCTTCCATATTTTTATTTGACCAGTACTCTGCTTGTAATCCGTTTTCTGTTGCATCAGCAGATGGTAATAAGAATGAAGATGGCACTGCATTTGGTCCTGGTAAAATATCTCCCGCACTAATTGGGTCGGTTCCTGCTGCATACTCAACCTTTACCTTGTTACCAGCACGCTTCGTAATTCCTTCAAGTGGAGACACAGTATACGTTGGATTAACAAGTGAACTTCCACCACCAGCGGCAGAAGCCGTGTCTGCATCTGGTCCGATAACCGCTATTGAATCAAGTTTTTCTGTATTTAACGGCAATACATCTCCGTTATTTTGAAGCAATACCATTGTTTCTGCAGCAATTTGTCGAGCGATAGCCCCGTGTGCTGCTACACCTATTTGATTGTTTTGTGTTGGGTTATCAAATAATCCTTTATCAAACATTTGATATAAAATGCGGTACGTACTTTGATTAATCGTATCTACACTAACTTCTCCGTTATTCACCGCTTGTAATAAATCGTCGCCCCATAAACCCATCGGCTCTCCAGGTGTTTCTAAATCAAGCCCAGCATTAATTGATTCTGTCGTACTTACATTTGCCCCGTAATCACTCATAACAAAGCCATCAAAATTCAAGTTTCCTCTTAATAGGTTTGTTAAAAGATCTTCATTTTCACAAGCATACACACTATTTACTTGGTTAAAGGAACACATTACACTTCCTAAACTAGCATTTTCAATGACACTCGCGAACGGTTTTGCATAAATTTCATTAATTGCTCGTTCACTTGCCTGTGAATCAGCTGTGAAGCGATCCGTTTCTTGATTGTTTAATAGATAGTGTTTTGCTGTAACTAGTACATTATTTTCATGAATCGCATTCACATAGTTTATAGCCATTTGTGATTGCAAATAAGGGTCTTCTCCCAATGATTCAAAGTTTCTTGCTCCAAACGCATTTCTAGCAATATCTAATCCAGGCCCTAACAATACGTTATGTGTGGTATTAAATGCTTCATTTCCAATTAAATCTCCATATTTCTTAGCAGTTTCCGTATTCCAAGTAGCTGCCAATCCAATATTTGAGGGTAATGCAGTAGATTGTTTATTTTGTATTTCCGGATTAGCAATTCGGACCCCGGTCGGTCCATCAGCCATTTGTAAAGCAGGAATGCCATACTTCTCCATTCCCTCATTATAAAATCCATAATAATTGTTCACATTACCAGTGATAAAATCTACTTTGTCCTCCAGCGTCATTGCTTCAACTAACAAATTAGCCCGTTCCTCAGCAGAAAGACTCTTGTCCATCCATGGAAAGGTCCCTTCAGCAAATGTGCTTAGTGGAACAGCTACCATACTTACAACTAATGTAAAAATGAGACTTAGTCGTATAGTAAGCTTTCTCTTCTCCTCTAAAAAGCCAACCATATTCTCCAACTCCTTTTTCTTTTGTCTATGGATTAGTAATATTTCTTCCTTTTTCTGGATACCGTATCCATGACCCTTATCATCATAACGAAATAAAAATAAAAGGCTATAGAGAGATGGCTTTAATTTTTTCGGAGGAAAAAAGAGCATATTTAGCTAAGAAAAGTAAATTATTTGAAATTAAGGCATCAGTTTCAAACAGTAAAATGGATATATCTGGATGACTTGCGTTTTCATATAAACGTTCTTTTTCTCTATTGAATTTTCAATCTGTTAAATTTCGGAAGGGAATTTTCTGAAATATCTGTAACAAATGTGAAATATATCGAAATATTTGTTGTGCCCTTTGTAATTAATGTATATATTCTCTTAAGGTTTGATGGTCTTTTACTAATAGCTTTTTATTTCCTTGTTGAGAAATTAATCCCAAACTCTCAAACTTACTGAATTTACGACTAATTGTTTCTCTTGTCACCCCGACATAGCTTGCTACTTCTTCTCTTGTTATCGGAAGCTCTATAAGAATTCCGTCACTTTTCTTTGTTCCAAACTTTTGACAAAATTCTAGAATCATATGGGCAATCCTCACTTCAGGATCCTTGGTTGCTAAGTTTTGTACTAACGTTTCTGTATGTGCTAATCTCTTTGTCAAAGCTTTTAATAATTTTATAGAGATTTCCGGATTTGCTTCCATGATTCGGTCAATATCATCTTTTGTGATGACACAAATCTCCGTGTCTGCAATGGCATAAACACTAAAATTATTCACTTCTTCATTATTAAAAAGGTGTAACTCTCCAAAAAACTCGCCGCTTGTTAATATATATAAAATCTGTTCTTTTCCATCTATAGTAAATTTGGAAACCTTGACTTGGCCTTTATTCACAATAAATAATCGATCAGATTTCTCTCCTTCATGTAAAAGCAACTGTCCCTTTTTGAATTGAGTATGCTTGGCCATCTTCGCGACTTTTAGGATTTCTTCTTCAGATAACGCTCCAAAAATTGGTACTTTTTTGGGGCAAGGTCCAAGCATTTTATCATGATTGCAGCTAGTTCCCTTCATAACTATCACCTATTTTGTTTATTTATAGAGAAATCTCTTAGAGGGTTGTTCCAATCTGTTGATAATGAATCTCATAAAAATATACCATAAGCCATTTTTGGAATTTGTGCTTTACATCACTTCTATTAAAAAAGATCACAGCTAATGGATAGCTGCGATCTTTCCTTTATTCCTCTACCACTGAGAATTGGTCAGTATCTTCCCCACATACAGGACATACCCAATCTTCTGGCAGCTCCTCAAACGGTGTTCCTGGTTCGACGCACTCATCAGGATCTCCTATTGCTGGATCGTAAATATAACCACATGGTAAGCATATATACTTTTTCATTCTAGTTTCCCTCCTTCATGTTAAGCTGGTTGTGACAGCCTTTCCTTTACCAAACTCATCAATTCCTTTACCGAAACAGTGTCTAACGAAATTCCATTCAGGGAAATCTTATTTTCAATCGCCATTTTATAAGGTGCGGAGGCAACAATGCCCTCAAGAGAAATTACACCTACTATTTTCTCGTCTTTTATAAAAATTCTCGTGTATTTTTCATCTCCATCTTCATCAATAATGGTTGTATCACATAGACCTTCATCCACCATTCCTATGGAAAACAAAGACATATTAAAGGCATTAAATACTGTAAATGGAGTTGTTTTCTCATACAATTCAGTAGCAGATGCCATATTTTTACCCGCCACTTTTCCTTGATCCATTGCCCGACCCCATAAGCCTTCTACTTCACCATGCAGCTCGGTCACATCCCCTGCTGCATACACATCCTGTATGTTTGTTTCCATCTTTTCATTCACGATGATTCCTCTATTGGTTTGAATCGTAGTATTTTCTACTAAGTCAAGATTAGGAACGACACCGATGGAGTAAATGACACTGTCGCAGGAAATCAATTGATCATTTAAGACGATTCCTTTTACTTGATCATCACCAACAATCTCTTTAATAGAGGCATTCAAGTATATATCCACACCAGCTTCTTCGATTTTTCTTTTTAATAGTGTGCTAGTCTTTTCATCTAGCTGCCTAGCCATCAACCTTGGAGCGACCTCTACAATCGAAACCTTTTTCCCAGCCTGTAAGATAGACCATGCTGTTTCTAGTCCTTGAATACCTCCACCGATGTTTACTATACTCGCTTTATCCTCTATGAATGCTTTGAAATCTTCTGCTTCATGCATTTCTCTAATGGTAAAAACTCCTCTTCTATCCACTCCATTGACGGGAAGCCTTCTGTTTTTTGCCCCTGTGCATATGAGGAGTTTATCGTACGGAATCGTATCACCTGTTTTTGTAAGAAGGAGATGATCTCCGGTATTGATCCTCACAATTTTTGTATTTGGGTATGTTCGGATATTTTGCATCTCATACCACTTCTCTTTTTTGAGTAGGACTTTCTCACTTCTTAAGTCCGAGAACAATTCTTTTGATAATTTAATTCTGTTATATGGAAGTGACTTTTCTGCTCCAAACAAGGAGATATGTGCCTCTTTATCAACATCTCTTATGGCCTTTGCTGCATTCACAGCTGCGACACCTGTTCCAATCATACAATAATGTTTCATCATTTCTTCACCTGCCTTTTTCTTAAATCGCGCTTAATAGTAAATCAGCAACAAATGTTGTTGAATGTTCAATTTTTTTCAACTGTTCATTATTTGGTGAAAATCTTACTCTTACTGGAAACTCTACATGTGTCATCCCTGTTGTTTTAATCACGTGAGAAGTGCTTTGAACATTCATATTTGTTTCATGTAAGTAATCTTGAATGACTTCAATAGCTTCTCCACTCCAACCATAAGAACCAAAGGCAGCAGCAATCTTCCCTTCAAGATTCATTTCCTTTAAGTCCTTAAGCACATCTTCAAGATTTCCGATCATATCTGCATATTTTGTGGAACTACCAATAAATACAGCATCCGCTTCTTTAATACTCTCAAGAATGGCGCTCTTTTCGGACTTATCTGCGTTAAAGATTGAGACGTGAATTTGATTTTCTTCTAATATTCTCTTGATACTCTCCGCTACCTTTTTTGTATTGTTTCTAAGACTTGTATACACAATGGTTGCTTTTTTATCATCGATCGTATCTGCACTCAGCGTTGCGTACAAATCAATATACTTTTGGATATCTTTTCGCAAAATATAGCCATGAGATGGAGCAATCATTTGCACATCCAAATCTTCTAATGCTTGAATCAATGTTCGTACATATCTTCGATGTGGATGAATAATCGCATTGTAGTAGCCAATGAAATCATCTGTAATATCAAAGTCAGCCTCATCCGCAAAAAAAGTATTACTAGCCACATGTGTGCTGAAGATATCACAAGGATATAAGATTTTATCTTCCATGCAATACGTTATCATCGTTTCCTCTGTATGCAGGTACGGTGTTTCTTTGAATTTCAGTGTTTTTCCTCCGATATCCAATGTATCTCCATCTTTTACGACTAAAAAATTCCTGCTGTGAAGTTTGTACATTTCCTTTAGTTCGTTTACCGCAGGAGAAGTACAGACAATCGTCGCATGTGGTGCTCTGCTAGCTAATGCAGCTAGTCCACCTGAATGATCGGGTTCGGTATGATTAATAATGATATATTGGATTCCCTCGGGATTGATTAACTCACTTAAGTACTCAACAAACTCTCTACCAAACTGCATATCTACCGTATCAATTACCGTTGGCTTTTCTGTCTTTAGTAAATAGGCATTATACGTTGTTCCTTTTCCTAATATTAATCGGTGAAATGGTACTTCACGATCATCAATCTTTCCTACCCAGTACGTATCTTTCGCTAACATTATTTTGTTCATCTATTCATTCCTCCTAAGATTTCTTGAAAGTGTTTCTCAACTGAACTCATCATACAACTCCCAAAAAATAAAAATGAGGATTTGAATCACAATTTGAAACTATTTCATACGATTGAAGATTATTTCAATCACCTCATAGGTAAACTAACATTTAGTTATCGGAATAAAGGATGTGTTTTACGTGATGGATTTTTACCAAAGTCAAGAAACCCTTACTAGCATGGAGTGGATTCTTCGGGCAGTTGTAGGTTTTATTTTTCTATTGATTGTAGCTAAATTATTAACTCAGCGATCAATATCTCAATTACGGCTACTTGATTTTGTTGTTGCTTTAGTTATTGGAAATATCATTGCCCATCCGTTATCCGATCAACATCTTGGATTAAAAGGATCGATGATAACCACAGCTGTATTAATGGTTTTATATATTTCTGGGGTATTTATGCTTCTGAAATGGCCATGGTTTAGAAGACTAGTGAATGCCCCTCCCGTTACGATTGTAAAAGACGGTAAAATCCTGTATGAAGGGTTGAAAAAGGCGAGAATATCTCTAGATGTTTTACTTGAAGAATTACGGGAAGGACAAGTTGATGATGTAAAGAAAGTAGTTCTCGCTACTTGGGAAGCAGATGGAAAAATATCATTTTTCCTAGATCCTAAATACCAACCCGTCACCCCTTCTACGTTAGGAATAAAAACAGAGCCTTTCGAACACCCTAGGACCATTATTAAGGAAGGTACCATACTTACTTCGGAATTAAAGGAACTGGGGAAAAGTAAAGAATGGGTCACCTCAAAGTTAGAAAGTTCATATCAAACCAGGGTAAATGATGTTCTTCTTGCAACCATTGATAATAAAGATAATTTAAAAATATTTCTATACAAATAAAATGAAAGCAAGCCAAAATTGTTGACTGTTGGCTTGCCTTTTTTTATTTCAAAACCTCTGAATTTTAATTTTAAGGTTCTTTTAAGGTCCGTCCTCCATAATGGGATTAAATAAATTTTGAGGGGGGGATTTAATTGAAAGAGAAAAAGTTAATGTACGTAAAGTTTGGACTAGACATTTTAATGGCAGTCACATTTGTCTTGTTTTTCAACAAACAAGTATTGGGCGGTTTAACCTTTCATGAAATTGCAGGCTTAGCCATTGCTGCAGTGTTTTTTACACATATAGCACTTAACTGGAGATGGATTAAAAATGTGACCGTTAAGTTATTTGATCGGAAGCTTCCTTTCAAAACAAAATTTGGATATGTCTTAAATTTACTTTTACTCATCACTATGGCCTTTATTATCATCAGTGGGATTTTGGTTTCTCACATTGTGTTCCCTAATATTAATGTTACTAATGAGCGATGGTTTCAAATGGCACATATCTCTATTTCCTATTTAGTACTTATATTAGTTGCTGCTCATGTTGGTTTACATTGGAAATGGGTAATCCAAGTTTTTAATAAAATTGTAAAATTTAAAACGCCGAAACCGGTTCTTGGCATCGTCGCAAAGGTCGCTACAGCTGCCTTATTAGTATTCGGAAGCTATGAAATCTATTCAACAAATTTTTTAACAGACCTACTTGGAGTGTCTCGCGTTTTTGCTACCTCCTCTTCCGAAATGCCTGAAGGAGGTTTTGCGAAAGGTCAATTCGAACGTGGTACTCCTCCAAGTGGTGACTTTTCTGGAGGGAATCGTCAATTTGAACGGAGTACCCCACCCGACGATGGTGCAGGTGGCCAGTTTGCACGAGGTGGATTGGAAGGAAGAGGAGATATAAGCACCACGAACGCATTAGAAGTCATCTTACAGTATTTCAGCATTATGTCTGTATTTATCATTCTGATTTACTATTTAGAAAAGCTACTT
>NZ_JAKFCQ010000197.1:0-4344 GCF_036676585.1 Robertmurraya sp. | reverse complement strand
AGAAACAGCCGCTTCTGTTGAACAGTCAAGCGGATCTATGGAGGAAATCGCAAACAGTGCGACTCGCTTAAATGATTTAGCTAATGACTTGAAGCAATTGATTAATAAGTTTGTATTATAGGTTCGAAAAATCCGCACTTTATAATGAAGTGCGGATTTTTTAAATCTATGAATCTAATTATTACTACGTTTGATTCTGCTTTCCGTGATACTTCGCATGACATTAAATATTTCCTCTTCAGTTCCCACTTGAACAATGTCAAAGTCTTGACGTTCTCCTACCATATATATTTTCCATACACCATCCTCTTGGAAACAGCCTGTAACATACGGAATTACCTTCTTTTCTCCAATAACTAGATTTAATTTACTTATATCTATGTTTTTCATTGAAATGAAGTTTTCATATTCTAATCTAGTCAATATTTAACCCTCCTGATTGCTCATGTTCTCCAAAAAAAAATACCCCCCTAGCATTCACAAAGAGGGTAAACTTATGACTCTCAGTATTATAAAAAAACTTCTTTACCTTAGTGTCAGTACAATATTAGGAACCTAGAACTATAGTTCAAAAATTGCTTTCTTCCCTTTAGAAATATCCTTTGCCTCTTTATTTAGAATTGGCCCAATTTCCACTTCAAAGGATTTATTCTTCCAAATCTTCTCATACTGTTCCTTATCCAGTATGAATATTTGTAGTAACTCACCAGATTTACCAGCTTCAATCAAATCATCATAGCCGTAATCTAGTAGCATTCCTTCTCCAAACATATATTGACTACCATCGTTAACAGTCAGCTTTGAAGACATGGATGACAATCCGATAGAATCAGAACCTTTATTGTCTAAATTAAACTTTACTGTCAGTAACACAATTCCATTCTTAAAATCAACAAATCGTGGTGCTTCTACCTCATTTGGAGTGAATTCTGTAAACTGGTATCCATCCAATGTAACGGTTACATCTCCTAATTGATCACTTTTACCGATATCTTGCGCTTCCTTCAGCAGCTTCTTTTCACCCATATTAGCACTTTTAACCTTATCATTATAAAATGCCTTATTAGCCTCGACTTTTTCAGCACCCGATTTATTTAAGCTTAAAGTAAATTGACCATCCTTCCCAATTGGGGAACTAAATTCACCTTTTACAGCTTGAGCTGCAGGAATTTCTACTGAAGCAGTAGATAGGTTTAACACTGTTTCCAAATGATCTTTACCAAATGGATATGTATAATAACCCGTTACAGATTCACCAGCTTTAAGCAAATAATCGTTTGATGGTGAGAGTTTTTCAACTAGCTGTTCTTCAAGGCGTAACAGGTCTCTTATATTATCATATGCTTTCTGTGCTCCAGTGAAGGATAGATAAAAGGAAGGCATGTAATAAACATCCTTATCCAATTTGTTTGTCACTGTATATTGTGCAATAATGACCCCACCATCTGTCTGATCATTGAAAGGAATACTGAAATCAGTATGGAAATCAGCAAGTTCAAGAAGTGTATAGGCATCTAAAGATACCGTCACACCATCCATTTCATGCACTTGTTGTTCTTTATTTTCAAATAGTATTTTCGCTGTTCCTTCTGTTTCTTTTTCCATATAAGTGATTAGTTCTGTAAAATCACCAACACTTCCAGTCGCCGTTGCTTCCTCTACTTCTTCCTGAGATTCTACTTTGTCACCCTCTTCAGAATTCTCCTTAGATGCACTTACATTTTCATCAGCAATTGTCTCCTTCTTATCGCTTCCACAACCACTAATAATTAGTAATGTTAGCATTGTAAAAAACAAAACCCAAACCCTAGCCATTATTTTCCAACTCCTAAACTCAAAAATTAATACCATTCTAACACATTACCAATTTATGTAATATAGTGAAAAAGTAGGGAAAAGTGTATTTTATAAAACCTTCCTAGGTAAAAAGAAGGACAAATTTTTCTTTGCTATGATAGGATCACACTACTAATTCATTATAACTGAGAAACATTTTCATTTGTGATGCACATCACATTGGTTTCAAGACAGATATGATACATTAACCACATAAAGAACTAAGTTATGGGGTGATGGAAATGTCAAAAACCATTAATTTAAATCAATCCCTTTATGAAATATGTACTCAATATCCAGAAGTGATATCAATCATGCAGAGTCTAGGTTTTGAAAACATATCAAAACCTACCATGCTTCAAACCGTTGGTCGTGTCATGACCATACCAAAAGGCTGCCGAGTGAAAGAAGTCCCTTTAGACACCGTAATCACAACGTTTCAAAGTCATGGTTTTGAGATAAAAGAGTAATGGAGGGCTAACAATGAGTGAGTTAATTAATAATCGTGAGCAACAGACATTAAATAAAACAGAGCGTCAAGAAATACTAAAAGAAATCATTAAAGATTTGCACATGGGACGAAGTGTGGAGGAAGTCAGGGATGAGTTTGAAAAGGCGGTCGGAACGATATCGATCGAGGAGATTTCTCAGCTTGAGCAAGCTCTTATGGAAGAAGAAGGCATACCAGTGGAAGAAGTTCAGCGCCTATGTTCGGTTCATACGGCCATTTTCAAAGGATCCATTGAAGAAATCCATCGCAGCCAAAAACCAGAAGATCAGCCTGGACACCCTGTTCATACATTTAAGCTAGAAAATAAAGAAATTGATATGCTAGTGAACTTCAAAATCCAATTACACTTTGACCGTTTTAAAGCAGAGGATAGCAGTGATAACGTGTTTAAGTTAATTGAGGACTTAAATCTGTTACTCGATATCGACAAACATTATAGTCGCAAAGAGAACTTGTTATTTCCTTTCTTAGAGAAATACGGTATTTTCGGTCCAACAAAAGTGATGTGGGGAGTGGATGACCGAATTAGAGAAACGATAAAAACAGCTAAACAAGTCTTAACAAACTATTCTAATCATGATCATCAAACAGCTGTAAATTCGCTTGAATTCGTGATCCGCGAAGTATCTGAGATGATATTTAAAGAAGAAAACATCCTATTCCCTATGGCACTTCAGCATCTAACCGAGGATGAATGGGTTAAGATCGCTCACGAAAGTGATGAAATTGGCTATTGTTTAGCAAGCCCCGCTGTCGAGTGGAAACCAGAAAGAAAAGCATTAACCAGCACCGCTATGTCAGAAGGCTTTATCCGTATGGAAACAGGCTTTTTATCGATCGAGCAACTAGAACTTATGTTAAACCATTTACCTGTCGATATCACTTTTATCGACCAGGACGATGTGGTAAGGTACTTCTCTCATGGTAAAGAACGTATATTCATAAGAACGAAAGCGGTCATCGGCAGAACCGTCCAAAATTGTCATCCTCCGAAAAGTGTTCATATGGTTGAAGAGATTTTACAGGACTTTAAATCAGGGAAAAAAGATAGTGAAGACTTTTGGATAAAGTTCAAAGATAAATATGTTTATATCCGATACTTTGCGGTAAGAGATGAGAACGGAACGTACATGGGGACGCTTGAATTCACCCAAAATATTGCCCCTATTAAAGAAATTGACGGGGAAAAACGCATATTAGGCTAAATGGTGTTATGAACCTTTTTTGAAAAAAGGGGATAGATCTATGGAGATATACCACTATTTATGTTATAGCTTATAGTATATCTTCCGGTAAAGTAAGGTGAATACCATTAAAAATATAAAAAGCATTCTATTTTTCCTTATTGGATTTATCTCCTTAGGGATTGGTATTTCAGGGATTATCCTCCCTGTTCTGCCAGGCCTTCCCTTTTTGCTATTTGCCTCTTATTGCTTTGCAAAAAGCTCTAAGAGGATCGAAAACTGGTTCAAGAGTACACCACTTTATGAAAAATATGTGGTAAGGTTCCTCCAGAAAAAAGGACTCACACGTAAAGAGAAAATTCGGATTAACTTGATTGCCGATTCCTTCATCTTGTTTTCCGTATTTTACGTAGACATCCTTTTGGTAAAAATCCTATTAGTGGGAACAGCCCTCTATAAGCATTACTACTTTATTAAGAAAATTAAGACGATAGACAACTCGAAAACCACTTCCTAACAATACTAGGAAGTGGTTTTCCTATTGATATAAGCACTTAGAAACGGGGAAAATATCTTTATCCCTTTCAAAAATACTTGCTTAAAAGCCTTTCCTTACAATTTATGTTAAAATAAATAACTTATAGGATCGAGGATATTTTTGTTATTATCGTAGAGTACCTATCAGTACTTCTTGGGAGTGGAATAAATCATGAACAAAAAAGATGTAGCAAACATACGAAAGCAATTCAAAATAAATAATGATTTACTTAAAATCGGCGATATTTACAATGTCTATATTATGAAAGACTCAAG
>NZ_JAKFCQ010000196.1:0-2387 GCF_036676585.1 Robertmurraya sp. | reverse complement strand
GTCTGTGCACACTTTTGTGCACACATTTGGTCCATGAGTGGGATTAATACCAACTCATTTACAGAACTTATATTAACACTAATTGACCTTTGTAAACATTCTTATTCAACAAACGGGGCAGGTGTGCGGCCGAGCCTAGGTCGTATCATATAGCGGGTGGGATTCCCGCCGAGTAAGAACTAGCCATTCGCTCGTAGCGAGTCTTGGAGGACTAAAGGTAACTCTAGTCTTTAAGCGTAGACAGTTAGGTGGCGGGCCGAAAGCCAAATGGTTGAAGGGATTGAGCTCCATAAACGTTAGTAAACTGAGAGGGCTGATGCCTTACCTGCGTGCAGAAAGCAACATTTTATCCTTCGTCAAAGGCAAGAAGGGTAAAACCTCTCTGGAGTCAGAGACCTTGGCACGTTACACATTGATATGATACGGCAACTCGGGAGACCCTACTGGTCTCTTCTATTTTATTGAAGAGTATGGTGTACAAGCGATAACAAGCAAGGAAACCAAATGCCGTGTAGGGAGTCGGATAGCAGCGTAGTACCAATGAAGTTGGGTAATGCCGATGGAGGGAAGGCTAGTTACCAGTTATCACCCTTACTAGGGACACATTAACTACACACAGAGGTAGGATTAATAATGGAAACAAAACTACTAAGGATAGCAGAATTAGCAAAGTCTCAGCCTAAAATGAAATTTACATCACTTGCCCATTTATTAAATGAGCAATCATTAACACAGTGTCATCATGGACTGCCAAATAGAAAGGCGACGGGTGTTAACGGAACAACTAAAGAACAATACAGCGAAAACTTGGAAGAAAACATAACGGATTTGGTAAGTAGGCTTAAAAGTAAAAGCTATCGCCCTGTTCCAGTAAGACGAATGTATATCCCAAAGCTCAACTCAGACAAGAAAAGACCGTTGGGAATACCGGAACATGAGGATAAAATTGTACAAAAAGGCATTACCAAAATACTAAACACTATCTATGAAAATGACTTCCTAGACTGTTCATTTGGATTTCGTCCTAATAGAAACTGTCATGATGCGCTGAAAATACTGAATATGTATATTGAAAAGAGAGCAGTAAGTTATGTAGTAGATGTAGATATTAAAGGTTTCTTTGACAACGTTGATCACAGATGGATGATGGAGTTTCTAAAACTCCGAATCGCTGACCCTAACCTACTGAGAATAATCAAGAGGTTTCTTAAAGGTGGATATATGGAGGAAGGTAAGAAGTATAAGACAGATAATGGTACACCGCAAGGTGGAGTAATATCTCCGATATTGGCCAATGTATATCTTCATTACGTTCTTGACTTATGGTTTGAGAAAGTGGTTAGGAAACAATGTAAAGGGCAGGCATATATAGTAAGATACGCAGATGATTTTGTATGTTGTTTTCAACATAAGAGCGAAGCTCAGCAATTCTTCCATTCATTAAAGGCTAGATTAAAGAAGTTTAATTTGGAAATAGCAGAGAATAAAACGAAAATTATTTCCTTTGGTCGGTTTGCAGAACATAACGCAAAGCGAGATAGGAATAACAAACCAGACACCTTTGATTTCTTAGGATTTACCCACTATTGCGGAAAAAGTAAAGAAGGGAAATTTCGTGTAAAACGGAAAACTAGCAGGAAGAAAGTTCAAGGAAAATTAAAGGAAACTAAAGAATGGCTGAAGATTAATAGAAATAAAGATATCCATGTGATTATGGATAGATTTAAACGCTCGCTCACTGGATATTACAACTATTATTGCATCACAGATAACTTCCAAACTGTTAACAACTTCAGAGAGAAAATCGAATACTTACTATTTAAATGGCTAAACAGAAGAAGCCAAAGGAAGTCCTTTACTTGGGATAAATTTAATCTCTTTCTACGTAAATATCCACTCCCTTCACCAAGAATCAAAGTGAATATCTATGAACTTAGAAAAGAGATTAGCTACATTCTGTAAATGATGACTAGGAGGAGCCGTGTGCGTTAATAGCGCAAGCACGGTTCTGTGAGGGGGGAGGAATACAATCTACCGTAAGGTAGAGAGGTTCCCTTCTACTCGACTTAAGAGTGCTGTTAATTTGTATTCAACAAACGGTCCAGTTTGTAGAGCAACTTCTTTAAAGAAAATTGTCGCTATTCAAAATTTAAGTAGTTTGAATTTATATATTTAAAGTATAGTGTAATTATTTGAATTCGTAAAAAGGAGGATTTTACTTTTGAATATTTTAATTTTAGGTGCAACTGGACGAGTTGGAAGTCAAATAGTAACTTATGCCCTTCATGATAGACATAATGTTACTGTATTAGTTCGCACTCCAGAGAAGATTCAAAAAAATAGTGAAAATTTAACCATTATTCAAGGGAATGTTTTAAATAAAAATG
>NZ_JAKFCQ010000195.1:0-7721 GCF_036676585.1 Robertmurraya sp. | reverse complement strand
CTGCGCGTTGTTTACAATTTTAAGTGCATTATAGATCTGTGGTAGATGACCGCTTTCGAACTTTACGTCAACAACCGGACCCATAACTTGAAGAACGCGTCCTTTAGTCATTGTGTTCCCTCCCTAATACTTCATAAAACTTAGCAAATATAATCTATGGATATCAGGTCCATAGAAGAATGGTATTGTGTTTCGGTGTCCAGCTCCAGCGGCTAGCTCCTCGGGGTCATAAGCCAAAACCCTCCAGAGGTCAGGACCTCTTGCGGTTTTCGTCTTATGCCTGTCGGAGCTGGTCAAGCCGCTTCCGCTATTCTAGTGCCGCTGCTCCACCAACAATCTCAGTAATTTCTTGTGTAATTGCCGCTTGACGTGCACGGTTGTAGACAAGGCTTAGGTTGCTGATTAGATCATTTGCGTTGTCTGTTGCATTCTTCATAGCAGTCATCCTTGCAGCATGCTCACTTGCTTTACTGTCAAGAAGGGCGCCATAAATTAGGCTTTCCGCGTACTGTGGCAATAGGACATCAAGAATTTCCTCCGCAGATGGTTCAAACTCGTAAGATGTAAGTTTCCCTTCTGATTTAATATCAGTTAGTGGAAGAAGCTTCTTCTCCGTTACATCCTGTTGAATCGCACTTACGTAGTGGCTGTAATATAGGTACAACTCATCAAATGTCTCATCAGCAAACATGCCAACGGTCTTTGATGCGATGTCTTTTATTTCAGCGAAGCTTGGTTGATCTGGAACTCCAATGATGTCCAGAATAACCGGCATATTGCGTTTCTTAAAAAAGTCACGGCCAACACGTCCGATTGCGATAATCGCAAACTCGTCGTTTGATTTGTGACGGCTTTTAATTGTATTAAATAACTGCCTTAGCACGTTACTGTTGTATGCACCCGCAAGACCACGGTCAGAAGAAATGACTACATACCCAGTCTTTTTTACCGGACGGCTTGTAAGCAATGGGTTTTGCACGCCCTTACTTCCTTGTGCGATCGAAGCAGTAACCTCTTGAATCTTCGTCATGTAAGGAACGAAAGCTTTCGCGTTCATTTCCGCACGATTCATCTTTGCAGCAGATACCATTTGCATGGCTTTTGTAATTTGGCTCGTCTTCTTCGTCGAAGTAATACGAGATTTTATATCGCGTAATGATGCCACAGATTCTCACCACCTTGTTTTCAAAGTGAAACACTTGGGAAAGAGGAAGAACCGGTCTTCCTCTTCCCATTCATTAATTACTCGCTAATAGCAAACGTCTTTTTGAAGTCGTTAATTGCAGAAACTAATACATCGTCAGCTGGAAGGTCTTTTGTTGTTACGATTTGGTCAAGCACTTCCTTGCGGTTATGGTCTAACCAAGATAAGAACTCACCTTCGAAACGCTGGATGTCCGTTACCGGAATATCATCTAAATGGCCTCTAGTCAATGCGTAAAGAATCATTACTTGCTTCTCTACTTTTAACGGCTTGTTAAGATCTTGCTTAAGAACTTCAACAGTACGAGCTCCACGGTTAAGCTTTGCTTGTGTTGCTTTATCTAAGTCAGATCCGAACTGAGCAAACGCTTCTAGCTCACGGTATGAAGCAAGGTCAAGACGCAGTGTACCTGCAACCTTTTTCATCGCTTTGATTTGGGCAGAGCCCCCTACACGTGATACAGAAAGACCTGCGTTGATCGCTGGACGTACACCAGAGAAGAATAGGTCAGATTGTAAGAAGATTTGTCCGTCCGTAATCGAAATTACGTTTGTTGGAATATAAGCAGATACATCACCTGCTTGAGTTTCGATGAATGGAAGAGCTGTGATTGAACCAGCACCCTTTGCATCACTAAGCTTTGCAGCACGCTCTAAAAGACGGCTGTGTAGGTAGAATACATCCCCTGGATATGCTTCACGACCTGGAGGACGACGAAGTAATAGTGATAATTCACGGTAAGCCGCAGCTTGCTTAGAAAGATCATCGTATACTACTAGCACGTGTTTTCCGTTGTACATGAATTCTTCACCCATTGTTACACCAGCATAAGGAGCTAAGTATAATAATGGAGCTGGTTGAGATGCAGAAGCTGTTACAACGATTGTGTATTCTAATGCACCCATTTTACGAAGGGTTTCAACTGCGTTACGAACCGTTGATTCCTTTTGTCCGATGGCTACATAGATACATACCATGTTTTGATCCTTTTGGTTAAGGATTGTATCGATAGCAACAGATGTTTTACCTGTTTGACGGTCTCCGATGATTAACTCACGTTGACCACGACCGATTGGCACAAGTGCGTCAATCGCTTTAATACCCGTTTGAAGTGGCTCATGTACAGATTTACGATCCATAACACCAGGAGCTCCAGCTTCAATTGGACGAGATTTTGTTGTTTGGATTGGACCCATACCGTCAACCGGTTGTCCAAGAGGGTTTACCACGCGGCCAATTAGCTCTTCACCAACTGGAACCTCCATGATACGTCCTGTACGACGAACCTCGTCACCTTCACGAATATCAGTGAAAGGTCCAAGGATGATAATACCAACGTTATTTTCTTCTAGGTTTTGCGCCATACCCATAACGCCGTTCGAAAATTCAACTAGCTCACCTGACATTACGTTGTCAAGACCATGAGCACGAGCAATTCCGTCACCAATTTGGATAACAGTACCTACATCACTCACTTGAATTTCCGACTGATAGTTTTCGATTTGCTGTTTTATCAGCGCACTAATTTCTTCAGCATTGATGCTCATGAGTTTCACCCCTATCTACGAATCTTAGCCTAACAATTGACGTTCCAAGCGCTCAAGCTTTCCGCGCAAGCTACCGTCGAAAATTCGGTTTCCGATTCGAAGCTTGATGCCGCCGAGCAGATTGGTATCAACAATATTTTCAATACGGAGAGATTGCTTCCCAACTTTAGCAGCAAACGTAGCAGATAATGCTTGTTGCTCAGCTTCTGTTAGTGGACGAGTAGAATACACTTTCGCCTCTGCAATTCCTCTTTCATCATTTGCGAATTCAATAAAATAATCAGCTACTGCTTCCATGTAGTCTTCACGATGACGATCAATTAAGATCATTAACGTATTTAGAACGTACACACTAGCACCAGAGAATGCCTGTTTAATAATCTCCTTTTTCTTCTCATTCGTAAGCTTAGGAGACTTTAAGACAACACCTAGGTCGCCGTTATTTTTTACTACATTTTTAACTACACGCATTTCATTTTCCATTTGGTCAAGAAGTTGATGCTCTTTTGCTAGTCGAAAAAGAGCTAACGCATAGCGCTTCGCTACAGTCGAGTTGCTCATCGCCCTTCTCCTGCCTCTTGGATATATTCATTGATTAGCTTCTCTTGATCTGCTGTTGAAAGTTCTTTTTCAATCACTTTAGAAGCAATAAGTACAGATAATGAAGCTACTTGTTCACGAATAGCAGCAACCGCTTGCTCTTTTTGCTGTTCGATTTCAAGCTTAGCAGATTCTTTCAGACGGTCTGCTTCCGCACGCGCTAACGCGATAATTTCTTCACGCTGTACATCGCCTTGCTTTTTCGCATTTTCAATTAATCCTTGAGCTTCTGTACGAGCTTCTTTTAAAAGCGTACGTTGCTCTTCTAGTAATTGCTTTGCTTCACCGCGACTTTGTTCAGCAGCATTAATTTCTCCAGCAATATGCTCTTCACGTTGTTTCATGATGCCCATTAACGGACCCCATGCAAACTTCTTAAGTAATGCTAACAAGATGATGAAAGTTACTAATTGGAAAAGGATATCTCCACTATTAAACCCACCACCAGCTGAACCTAATACTAGACTGCTTGTTAACACCCTTGCTCACTCCCTTCAAGAGTCGTACACTTACAATTTATAACGTTACAAATGTTAATAGATGAACATAAAGGAATGGCGAAGCTGCACGTAATATGTTCTTCGCCATTGTTTTGTTAAAAATCCTAATATTAACCGCCGATAACCATGAACGCGATAACTACGCCGATGATCGGAACCGCTTCTACTAACGCTACCCCGATGAACATAGTTGTTTGAAGCATACCACGAGCTTCTGGTTGACGAGCGATACCCTCAACTGTTTTAGATACGATAAGACCGTTACCAATACCTGCACCTAGTGCCGCTAAACCGATTGCGATTGCTGCTGCTAAAAGACCCATTATAAAGTTCCTCCTTAAAATGTATAAACATGATTTTGTTATTTTTTGTTCATTAAATGAACGGGTATATATTAATGGTCATGACTCACTTTGTGTGCCAAGTAAACCATTGTTAACATGGTGAAGATAAACGCCTGAATCGCGCCGACAAAGATTGAGAACCCTTGCCAAGCAAGCATTGGAATAACCGCAGCGAGATGGCCGCCGACTCCAGTTGCTAGACTTCCTGCTAGTAACGTTAGAAGGATTTCTCCTGCATAAATGTTACCGTAGAGACGAAGCCCGAGTGTTAAGGTGTTTGCAAATTCTTCAATAAGTTTCAGCGGGAACAAGAACCACATTGGTCGAACGAAATCGCGACCGTATTCTTTTACTCCCTTCAGCTTTACACCATAATAGTGAGAAAGCCCGACGACCATCGTTGCTAATGTCAGTGTGATCACTGGATCAGCTGTTGGTGATTTCCACCACAATGTCCCGTCATAAGTAATTCCGAATGGAAGTCCAAGCATATTACATACGAATATATACATAATCAATGTAATACCTAGAATGTGGAATCTTCCACCATCTTTCCAATCCATTGTACTATTAATGATTCCTTTGACGAAATCCATTACCCATTCGAAGAAGTTTTGTATCCCCGTTGGTTTCATAGCCAATGAGCGAGTGGAAAGCACTGCGATGATAAAGACAATCACACTAGCAATTGTTATCATCAAGACATTTGATAAGTTAAAGGTTAGGCCCATAAATTCTCTTAAAGGAGCTTCATGATGCACAGTATTCACCTCTCTTCCCCGCTATTTATGTGAATGAAATGCTTGAAGAAAAAAATCTATCATAATAACCACGTATGAGGTCATTAATCCAATAATTACGCTATACAAATGGAGCTTGTCAGGATATTCAAGAGTGATCATCACCGCTAAAACAGCTGTCGCCATTCTTGAAAACATGCCGAGGGAACGGACCTTTTCGCCTTTTGCTATCGCATCGCCGAATTTAATAGTCCTTCTGGCCAATAACCACAAATTAAAAAGGCTTAAGCTCGTACCTAAAATAAGCCCTAAAAAAATAGTTTGATATGAGGTAAATCCCCACCCTAGAACGTATAAAGCTAGTAAGAAGAATATGTACTTTCGTTGCCGGATGTAGATCGATTGTATTTCGGGCATCACTTATTATCTCCTGAAAAGAAATGTTGAATTAGTCTGATCATGGCATATACGCCAGCTGCTAATCCGAGGAGTAGTCCGATGATTAAAAAAAGCGGCTCGGTGTCCAGTGTACGGTCAAGCCATCTTCCGGCAAAAATGCCTATTAATACGGAGCCTACTAACTGCGAAAGAATCCCCGACATTAACGCCATTGCTTGATATGGACGACGGTTTTTTTGATTCATTTCAGGCACGTCCTTTTAAAGAGACTGGTAGATAGAATAATGTTTTCACTATGGACTTGCTCGTTTAGGAAAGCTATATTTATACAGTACCCATGTTGAAAACCCTATCATTAATACCCTTTGTAAGCATACAATAGGCACTTGTCAATGTCAATTAGTTTGGAGTGAAAAAGTTCACAATTCAAACAATAGAAATTCTCGTTCACATTATGTTCAAAAAGTTTTTTATTTTCCTATTGCAAATGGAGCGAGTGTTGTTCTCGCTCCCTGTTTTCCTTACCGCTCTTTCACTTTCGAGACTGCAATCCCTGTTTCAACCATGTCTTCTTTTCCAGCTTTTTTCGCAAAAACCTTTGCTAAGTATAATCCATTTTCTGGTAGTTGGTCGGGCAGGATGTCCATCTTCAGCATTCCTCTCCCTACATTCCGTTTCCAATCTAAGAATTTGACGAACCGATACGTGTCTGGATCGAAGAGAGCAATTCCAAATTCATCTGCTCCACCCGGCAAATACACTTCGTAATGATACACACCCTGTTTATCTCCCGGACCAAATTCAAACCCCATAATACGCGGGTAGTTTGGTTCCTCCAATACATACAGGTATGGGACACTCACCCTTTGAGAGCCAGCCATGATGGTCAAATGACCTTCATGTATCTTCTTCGTAAGTTCATTGGGATCCACACTCATCGTAACGTTCACCGTCTTTTCTTTTCCCGCATCTACCGAAAAAGATTGCGGCAGTTCGAACTGTATCCCATCTCTTTGATGAGGAACCTCGAATCGATAGGTCATTCGACGATTGCTTACATTTTTAAAAGTAAGCTGTTGTGTATGCTCATGCTGCCTTTCTACTAACTTGAACTTCCCAAATTGTAGGGAAGCTGGCTTTACGAGCGTATCGGTTTGGATGGCTTCAGGAATTCTTATTCTTCCAGCACCTTGCTCGTACGTTTTATAAGGAACGTTTTTTCCATCAACAATAGGAATGGCCGTATTCATGAGAGCAGCCTTGATATCTTCCGGTCCCCAATCAGGATGAGCTTGCTTGATAAGAGCTGCTGCTCCAGCCACATGGGGAGCCGCCATACTTGTTCCTTGAAGGGCTAGGTAACCACCAGGTATTGTGCTTTTTATCGCTACTCCCGGCGCTACCACATCCGGCTTAATCTCCCAAGTGGAAGTAACCGGTCCTCTCGAACTAAAACTGGCAAGCAAATCCTTTTCTTCTATTATATTTGTTTTTGCAAGTATTTTTTGGCTAGCCATTGATCCTACGATTTCTCCACCTACCTGCTTGGACATGGTCGCCACAGGTATATCGATGGGACGATCTAAGTTTCCAATAAATTCTCCATTCATATTGTTAAAAATAATCACCGCAACGGCACCTGCATTCTGTGCATACCATGCTTTTTCTGAAAAAGTAAGTTCCCCTCGCTGAATAAGAGCAATTTTCCCTGCTACATCGGCGAGGTCTTCTTTTTTCCCAAGCTTCCCGTATACCACTTCATACGACCGATCAAGCTTCCAATCAATCGAGCCCTGCATGGGTTCGAGCCTTAATGTATCTTTTCTTCCATCGATCGTGAGATATGGAACTTTTAAAATCGGTGTGGAGGCACCAACCGATATGGCCTTTGACGCCGTACCAGGAGAACCAACCGTCCACATATTTGGTCCAGAATTACCAGACGAGGTTACAGCGACAATTCCGTTTTCAACCGCTTTATTCAATGCGAGCGATATCGGTAAATCAGGACCATTCACATTGTTTCCCAGCGATAGATTTAGGACATCTACTTTATCTTTGATGGCTTTATCAATCGCAGCAAGCACTTGTTCCGTTGTTCCCGAGCCGCCTGGACCAAGCGCACGATAGGCAATAATCTTCGCATCTGGAGCCACTCCTTGGATTTTTCCGTTAGCGGCAATAATGCCGGCCACATGTGTCCCATGTAAGGTGCTTTGGCCGTACAATCCCTTTGTCTCCATCGGATCATCATCAATATCGACGAGATCATAGCCTCTTTTATAACTTCGTCTTAAGTCAGGATGATTGTAATCAATGCCTGTATCAATGACCCCAACAGTGATCCCTTTTCCGGTGAGCCTTTGATTTTTCGGATCAAAATAGCC
>NZ_JAKFCQ010000194.1:0-3325 GCF_036676585.1 Robertmurraya sp. | reverse complement strand
CCTGCAGAATGGCGTAACCGAATAAAGAAGGAACGATCTATCTAGATGATCGTGTCCAATAACAATAACGAACTGGGCGGATGGGGAGGAAACAGCATGAAACAGGATCATCCAATTTGTGGGATGTGTCACCGGGTTTTGAAGTCACTGAAGAGTAGACGGTTTGGATATGGACCCGTTTGTAAGAAGAAATATGAACATGAACAGTTATTAAAAGAGAAGGAGGGTTTGCATGATTCTTCCCGGTCGGTTATGCAAGCTTGATCATCCAGGATGCGGATCCTACAACGGTGAGCTAGTGGTATTTATTGCGAAGCAGCCATTCACTGGATCCTACATGTTCAAGACCTTCGACAATACGTTGGTTACTCTTCCTAACCAAAATCAGTTTATTGTTCTTCCGACGATGGACGAGTTTAAGGACTTGATAGATTTATCCCTATCACTAGGTGATAGAGAATGGTTCGAGGAACTGGTGCAAGCCATGAAATTGATCAAGGGCTATGAAGTCGCGAAAGGAATGGTCAGGCAATGAACCAAATCAAGTGGCAGCGTTCGGTGATCAGGGATGAAATGTACGAGTCGATGAGTGAGGTTACGCTACTTCGAAAATCTGAACAAGGGGATTGTAGCGCAGAGGCAGAGTTACAAAGGCGAAGGCGGATGGAATGGGCTACGATACCAGCGAAGTAAAAATAAATCCCCCTGGCATTACGCCAGAAGGACCCTCAACAAGTCCATTTTAACACAGCCAGGGGGATATGCAAATGAGTGTACAAGTGGGAATCAAGGAAATCAATGTCAATGCGGAAACGATGATAGCTCAAGTGGATGCAGCTGATAAAGATAAAATGATCCTTGTCATCGATGGACGCGTGCAAGAAGTGGATCTTCCCTATTACGGTGATGTAATTATCAAGATCCAAGATGGAAAGATCATGTGTGCGGATCATCATATAAAAACAAAAATGAGATAAGTGGTGGTATTGCCGTCCCGTATGGGGGAGCTTACCGCATTCATAGAATCAATTTTTGGATGAAAGAGAGGTAGTTGGATGTTTCACGACGTATCTCCAAACTTTACTTACAACAAAATTGATGCAGAGATAGGAACCAACCTATTGAAATACGAAGCAACACCGAATGCAGTCATTTACTTTTCAGAACAATGCCGGCACCTTACTAACTACGCCTATTGGTTTTATCTAAGCACGATTTGGGTAAGTTACAGCGGTCATTCAGATCTTCAACTCTGGAAAAAGCTATTCAGAGCGAGCCGTCCAAAACGAGCAAATTCAATCATGAAACCTAGCGAGCTAGAAGTATTTAAAAAGTTGCCGAAATATATCATGGCTTATCGGGCTCAGCGACCAGGCGAAACAGACTGGATTAGTTACACGCTTGATCTTCATATAGCTGCACGTTTCGCCAGGGAGAGAGGAGTGAATGAGGTAGTTGAATACCAATTACGGAAGACAGACGTTATCGCCTTATTTTTACGACGGGGTGAACAGGAATTGTTAATGCTAGATCCGATCAAGGCAAAAAGGATTGGAAGTGTAGATGTGATCGTTCAATAAAATAGATGATTTGTCACGTTTTGAGGAGTACGGCCGCATTAGAAAAATTGAGGGGAGAAAAACCAATGCAGGAAGTAGAGTATGACCGCTGGGGTCGGATGAAATGAAATATCATCCCAATTACCATCCAAATTAAGGAAAGCCATACTCTGTTAGGGAGCTGGCATACCTTTGTAGACACTATATTCCTGGACAAGTCAAAACACTGGCTCTTGATCTAGGGAGGACAGAACATTCCATCCGACAGCGGGTAAATGAATTGAGGAAAAAGGGTTTATTCGATCAGTATAAAACGAAGGATATTTAACAAAACTTGTCATTTTCTAGGGGGTGAGGTAACAAATTGAAGTAATTTGGATTAACCCGATAGCGGCTGAGCAGGTTAGCATGAGGGATTTGTTTTCTTTATAAAATTAACCTTTGTTACTAGGAAAATTAGAAAAGAATTTATATATCATAGCAGCAGTTATTCCTTCTTGTGTATAGAGATTAATCAAGGGTCTTAAACACTGTAAAAGGGCCTTGTCACACCTGCAAGAGGAATAACCACGTCTTTTGTAACATAGATCATGTTGTTTACAGCAACTATCAACTTTATTTACAGGTTTCTCTGGACCACTACAAAAAGGGCCACACCAATTGTATCCAGGAATACATGTCTAGTATTGATTGATAAGTTTTGAGCGCATAACCATCCTCTACTTTACTAATTTTTATTAACTTATGTATGAATAGCGAGGAATGCATTGGTTGTATGTACTATTTAATTATTTGGACAAAAAAATAACCTACATATGAAGTAGGTAAGAGGAGAAGAAAAATACTAACAAGGTTATGTTGTAATTAATACTACCAATAAAATGTGATCAAATTATTATCAAACTATTAAGAAAAATATTAACCAAAATCAAAGTTTGTTTGGCTTGGAGGTTAATTCATGGAACAAGTGTTGAGAGGACGAGAAAGAGCTCTGCTGTTTGAAGTTCAAAATCGTCATGATAATTGAGCGTGGGGAAAATTAATTGTGCTTTTGCCCAAAGTACTTGAAGGAATGGTCTGAAAGATATTAACAAATCCAAAATCTTTTAAGGATAACAAAATAAGCTGATCACATCGATCAGCCATTCAAATTTGAAGGTAAAAACCTTCCTTTTAATATTGAGGTTGTTAATTCACAGATTTTGAGGTTAAACGTTACTCCAGGAACGGTTAGGACAAAACGTTTCTTCTTAGCATCGTATATCATCAGATATTCCCCTTGAACTCTATAGGCAACTATATCTCTTTGGTTATTTTCTGATTCTCTTTTAATTTCATAGAGAATATAAAATATTTCACCCCAAACAGGTAAAGAAGGATTTTTTCCTGAAAGATGAACATAGTGTAAAAGTTGCTGTTCTATAGAGTATATTTCGTTAATTTGCATTTCCACATCCACCTAAGAGTTTTAATAGTGGTAAGTAACTGTGCTGGAGGAAGGATGTCATTGTAATGATAGTTGTAAAAAGGAATTACCTAATCTTACATTGGCAACCCAGCCGTCGTAGCATTCCTACCTTAGACCTGTTGGCTTTGCGTCCTTATCTTTCGATAAGTTTGCCTTTTTCAATTGAGATAATTTTAAATACAAGTATAAACGGGGAAAACATTTTAGTCACTTAGAAAATCGAACATAAGTAAATTTTAGGTTTCTTATGAGAGGAGAGGGAATTAGATGGAACTAGTCTATATCGAAAATGATAGAG